>JAHBAR020000030.1 GCA_018500015.2 Candidatus Kerfeldbacteria bacterium
AGAAGCTGATTACAGCCCTTCTTCTCAACTCTTCTACTGCACTGAAAGATCCAAGACGCTCTCAGTAGTCTCTGTAGGTGATATGGGGAGCTATATGCCTCGAATCCCGCTCACACACCAGCAGATAAAAAGAAACACCGCCCACATGGGGCGGCATTTCTTTTTAATGCGGAGAGGGCGGGATTCGAACCCGCGGTTCCTTTTACAGAACGCCTCGTTAGCAGTGAGGTGCTTTCGACCACTCAGCCACCTCTCCATGAGAAATCGCAAAACATTTTTTGCTCGGCAATACTAGCACCGTTTTTTCATCGGCGCAATTCATGTTATCCGCGTCATCGGTGTAACCAAGGCTGGTAAGGTCGGTGCTATTGCACGGCGCTGTGATACAACGAGTGCCGTTTTCAGTCTCTATTTCTAATGGGACAGTATTTTGATACAGTTCTGTTATATTTTATTCACCCTCTGTATGCGAAGAGTACGTTTTGAAAGAACACGACACCAACCTCATCAGGAGTTTGTTTTAACCCCTGAAGAGAAAGATCTCATACGTCAGTTCGACGTTATGTTTAACAATGTGCTCACTGCTCTCAAAGGCGCACTTGATTTTTGGTTGGAAGGTACAGAGCCGGGGAGCGAAGGAATGCGAGACGCCGGAGTAAGAGTGTTTGAAAAATCCGCTGCTCGCATTTCAAAACGGATTGAAATGATAGAAAGGGCGCTTCCACAGCTCAGAAGCTATCCAAAATCAGAAATAGCCAAACTCTATCCGTTATTTGAAAACTCTCTCGAGATTTTACATCAAGTACAGGCAACCAACACCACTGCTCGTTCCATTTTTTCTACTGATCAACACACACGACTTGCTGCCGCACTTGCATACAGAGATCGGTTGTCGGAATTTCTTTTCACGCTCAATGTGCCAATAGAGAAGCTCATGGTTGTGCAGCGCGACCCCATCTTGCGAGCGAAAACCATTGAAATCCTCGCGAGAGATCATCGTCGTATGTTGCCAATGCACTCTGTGGAGCAAGAGGTACAAGCTATGCAAGTCGCTGATCCTGACAAAGCCTACAGAGCTCTCGTTTCTTTTTTGGAGTATGAACGATCTGCTCGCATTCTTCAACCCGACAGCCCTGATCTGTTAGAGCAAATCCAAGAGATTTGGACAAGAGAGCGCGATGAACAACAGCGTGTTATACGCGCACTACACAGCCCGCACCCTGAAGTCACTATAGAAGGAACGCGACCTATTATGCGCACGGTGCAAGAAGATCTTTCGGTTGCAGAAATTCGTATGCATCCGGTGAGCGAAGGTATTCGCGTACACCCCGCATACCTTGCCTATCGCGCGGCGACAAACGAGCTCGAACGAAAAGAGGCGGTTGAAGCTGACATGCCAAACTAAGTGCGCTATGAACACAACATTACTAGACACCCTAATCAAAAAACACAAAGCGCAACCTGTTGCACGCGGGTATGCCGACATTATTGTTTCTCGCGATACCTATAAGGATTTTGTATCCGCTCTTGTGACACATAATTTTAACATTAAACACATCAGTTGGTGGGAATGGTGTGCCGAAAAAAAGAACAGCGTTTACGGACTTGGCGGACCAAAAAGTATTTTTTACAATGGTTGGTTTTTAGAAGTCCCTGTTGAAGATGATCATATTTATTTTGCCATGGGCATATCTCATGACCAAGCTATTGCGGCAGTTGTTAACACAATCGAATCAAAAGCAATTACACTCTCAGATAAGACCGTGACATTTAGCACGAGCACATGGCTGACTCCGGGAATTGGGTTAGATGTTTCAGAAGAGTAGCAAATACCAGTGCTCTGTTATATTTTTCTATTTCGCGCTATGATGTTCTATATCATTAAAATACATATATGATCCCAGATTCTCTTATCGCGCCGGTGCGGTTTACGCTAGCACTTGTCGCACTTTTTTTGTGCGTGTCCATTGCAGACACATCCATCACTATGGTGCAAGATGCGCACAAGCTGAAAGGTGAGGCCCCAGCTCGCACCGTTACATTGAGTGGCACCGGAACTGTTGAGGCAACTCCTTCTGAGGCAAGCATCATCATCTCTGTAGTCACAGAAGGTGAACAGCAGGCCAGCGTACAAAGCGAAGGCAATGCCACAATGACTGCTGTGCAAACGGCAGTGAAAGAGCTTGGCATTGAAGATGCTGATATTCAAACCAACGGCTACTCTTTGAACCCGCAATACGACTACACCTCAAGCGAAAGAACGGCAACAGGGTATGAGCTTTCGCAAAGCATTGAAGTAACCATTCGTGATGTTGATACTGTGTCTGATGTTATTGATGCTGCAACAGCTGCTGGGGCAAATTCTGTGAGCACACCACAGTTTTCTATAGAAGATGAAGAGGTGTTGAAAGACGAAGCTCGCGCCAAAGCTGCTGAAGCGGTTGCCGCACAGTATGCATCGTATGAAAATACGCTAGGGGTTGCTCTCGGCGACATTGTAAGCATTCAAGAATTAAGCGGAGGTGAAACGCCAATCTTTTACGCACTTGGTGCAGCGGAGAAAGATACTTCCTCATCTACACCAATTGCCACAGGTTCAAACGAAGTGTCAGTAACACTTTCTGTTACCTACGGTCTACGTTAACCATTGCACACAAAACACCCGACAACGGGTGTTTTTTTATTCCAAAACATGCTACACTCGGCGCAATATGAACGAACAAACACTTTCTATTCACACACGTATCACGCGTTATTTTTTGAACAATAAACGTCTCACGATTCTCACATTTTTGTTTCTTGTGGGCGTTGGTGTTATGAGTGTTTTCTCATTGCGCACAACTGGCTTTCCAAGCGCTGAGATCAAATTTGTGCTTGTGCAATCAGTGTACCCCGGCGCATCTGCAGATGCCATGGTAAAAGAGGTTGTACAACCGCTTGAAGGGGCGATTAAAAATATCGCAGGTATTGAAACCTACACATCACAGAGCTTCAATTCATTCTCAAGCATCTCTATTCAAGTTGCGCAAAATGTTAGCACCGATTCCGTGAGATCGCAGATAGACAGCGCTGTGCGCAGCGTTGAACTTCCTGATGGTGTAACGCCGACGGTTATTTCTCCTGATTTTAACAACCCCGACCTTGTACTTTCTGTTGTAGCGGAGTCGAACGAAGCTATGTATGAACTAACGCAGCGATTAATTGGGGACATACAAGAACTTCCGGAGACGCGCTCTGTTGAGCAATATATCGAACTCCAAAAGCAGCTGAAAGTCACTGTAGATGCTGATGCAGCACAACGGCAGGGTGTCACTGTTGCGGCTGTGCGCACCGCGCTCTCGACAATTGGAGAGCTGTTACCTGTAGCTTCTGATCTCACTATTGATACTGAAAATCAATCGTTGGTGACTACAGCGCCAACCACAACTCAACAAGACATCTTAAATCTTCCTGTCGTTTCAATCAGTGGCGCGGCGGTGAAATTGTCGGATGTTGCTACACTGGATGTTCAATATGCATTTGCTGGTGGGCAAGAGTCGGTTATTGGTGTGCGTGACCATTCCGGTGATTCGGCAGTTGTGTCAGCTGTAACAGTGTTTATCAAAACCGTTAAAGATATTGATCAAACCGCATATGTCCATGCTGTACATGACAGCATCAATGGATACGCAGATGCGAAATTGATCTTGCCGGGCGAAGAAACAACCGACCGCTCAACAGCGTGGGTCGTTCAACATTATTCATCCAACACGTTTAATCAAAATCAGGTGAAAGAGGTCGTTGGCGGGCTTATTGGTGCACCGCTCGAAACATCTTCTCCGCTCAAATACGCTGGTTGGATTTTGGGCGGCATACAGCTCGTCTTTCTCGTGATGCTTGCATTTGTTTCATGGCGCGCAGCACTCATCGCCGCCATCGCGATACCATTGAGTTTAATGTTCTCAACGATCTACATTTATTTGATCGGCGAGCAGCTCAACACACTTGTGCTCTTTTCCCTTGTTCTCGTTATTGGTTTGGTTGTGGACCCTGCACTTGTGATTCTCGAAAGCATTCAGCGCAAAATTGATGCCGGTGTACGTGGCAAAGCGGCAGCCATCGCAGCAATGGAAGATGTAGGTCGTGGTTTGTTCATGGCAACACTCACAAATATCATCGTCTTTTTGCCGTTTGGTTTAATCTCTGGCTTCTTAGGAAAATTTTTCATCTTTATTCCGTACACCATCATTCCGGCAACAATCGGCTCGTATCTTGTGCCAGTCATTTTCCTCGCATGGCTTGGCGGGCTCTTTTTACGCAAAAATAAAAAAGCAGTTGATGATGAAGAGAAAAATTTGTGGCCTCTTGCACAATGGATCATACGCACCAACGAACGTATTTTGCGTTCAAGTATCTGGATGCGCATGGCATTTCTTGTGGTCGCATTCGCCATTCCTATAACGGTTGCGGGGGCACTGTTTGCCATGGGTAACATAAAAGTTGTGCAGTTTGCATCATCAAGCGATCCAAATTTTTTGAACATTTCTGGCGAATATCTTCCTTCGGCAACGTTAGCGGCGCGCAACGCAGATACACGCGCAATGATTACAGAAGCTGTTGCGCATGACGGCGTGGAGCAAATTTACCCACTGCAAAATGGAATGTTCTACTTTGTAAATCTTGCACACGCCTCACATCGTGATATGACATCTCCAGAAATTGCCGACGCAATTCAGGAAAAGATCGCCACATTACCAGCATTCTTCGATATTAAAACGCGCATTGACAAAGTGGGTCCACCTCAAGCCGATTATGAAGTGTCACTCTCTATAAAGGTCAACGATCAAGCCGAAGCCAAGCTCCACGCACAGAAATTAGGAGCGGCGATGCAGAACGTGTGTTTGGTTGACGGAAAAGTAATGGTAAAAGAAGAGGGGTGTGAAGGAGATCTTCAGCTCATCACAAAAGTTGACGATGGTTTTACGAACAAAACTCAGCATACTGTTGCCGTTTCTCTCGATCGAGAAAAGCTGCAAGCGCTCCAGCTCACTCTACCAAATGCGCCCGTGTCAGCTATTGTGAATCGTTTACTACGAGATACCTTCCTCACAGGTGATGATGCCGAGGTGAAAAATGTTGCTGTTGATGGCGCTGAATATCTACTCACCCTTGGCAGTACAACACATGCTCCAAGCACTATTGATGAGATAAAAAATCTTGTGGTGATTGCTACAGCTCAAGGTGTTGTGCGTCTTTCCGACATTGCTGTGGTCACAGCGGTTGATTCACCGGCAAGTATTTTGCGTGTCAACGGTCAAACACTCGCACTGGTGCAAGGTCGTCTTGATACCGCGCACAACGATCAACAAACCGCAGCAGCAGTGACAAGCGCAATTGTTGACTACGGGCAGTCACAAGAAGAAGGGATTTTAACTGTGTCTGCATATAGCGAAGGCTCAACAGCAGAAAACGCAAAATCTTTTCAAGATTTATTCATCACACTCCTTGTTGCCATTGTTCTCACATATGTTGTGCTTGCCGTATTCTTTGAGTCGTTCACGCAACCGATTGTCATCCTCTTCACCATTCCGCTCACATTTCTTGGTATCTTCCCGGGGCTGACATGGTTTGTCGGTGGACAGTTTGGTTTCTTGGAAATCATCGGTCTCATCATCTTGGTTGGCATTGTCGAAAACGTTGCCATCTTCTTAATCGATGCAGCGCGTCAAAAAATCGAACTTGAAAAGTGGGACGACGTGCGCGCAATTTCCTATGCTGCCGGTGTGCGCTTCCGCCCAATCTTACTCACCAAGTTCACCGCGATCGCATCACTCGCACCACTGGCTATCTTCAGTGAAATATATCGCTCAATCGCAATTCTTATCATGTTTGGCTTGCTGACATCGGGCTTTACCTCGCTCTTCACAACGCCAATTCTCTTCATTTTTTTCCGTAGACTTTCTAAAAAATTCTGGGGAATGAAGCTATTCCGTGGTACTGAATAGGCTCTAAAGAGGCATGCCGCAGCTTGCCTTTTTTGCCAAAGCGTGTATACTCTCGCGCGTATTCTTATGAAGAACAATGACAGACGACCAGATCTATTCTCAAGTGATGTAGGGGTATTACGAAGAAATGTAGAACGGTTTAGGCGTTTTCAAGGTATATTGAGTTATGCTGAAAGTGCGCCTCCTGTACAATTTCGGGCTGCAATTGTTCGCGAGTTTGCTCGATATGTTGATGTACAATTGAGCAACGATGAGAATGTAGATAATGAACGCCTTGCTGGTGAGTATGGACGAATAGAGCGTGCTATTGCTTCAGCCCACAGCTCACTCGCAGGTTTTGTGAAGGATATTGCTCTTGCCGATCTTGCGCAAGGTATTGAACCAATCAATGAAATTGCGCGTGTTAATGACCCAGCGATTTTGCTTTCCGCGATGCTTGGTTCACGTGAAGGCAATGTCGGTTTTGAGGCGCGACGCGCACTGTGGCTTGGTGGATTTTTTTGGAAATTTGAACGCGAGATTGGTTGCGTCGAAGATTTGCAAGACGCATTACGTTCATTGGAATTCTATCTTGATGCGCGTTTAGGTATTACCTCAACCCCACGCAACGTGACGATGTTCCATGAAATGCATGTTGACGAATCAGGCAAGCCGATTGTTTCTGGTGTCCGCATTCCAACTTTTGATGGTTCATCGGATAATCGTATCAATGGAGAGAATATGGTATATATCTCGATGCGTGCAATGCCGCATCCGAAAGATCCGTCACGGCAGATATATTTTACACTTCGTGCTCGACCAAAATCTCGTTTTTCTGCATTGATGAAGTCGATCCGTAAGAATCAACCTTTAGGTAATCTTAATGATATTCTTGGAATTACATTTTCTGTCTACCAGCGTCATGGTGATGAACTACAGGCAGTTGTTGAAGCGGTAGATGGTCTTTTTGAGTTTGATGTTCCATCGCGCGAAGTTCATCCGTTGCGTGGTACACATACACAGCGCGTGTCAAATGCAAATCGAGATGAACTTTTTCAAGCGGAAAAAGCAATAACCAAGTGGAGCATGGATGATATAGCGTCATACGATGAACTACTGGCCACAGCTCTTCATAGAATATTTCCAAACCCTTTTGTTCTGCGTAATATGCAAGAAGCGCGTGCACGCTTGGCTGGCAGGCGTTTTTCACTTGAAGTTCAAGCGATGACAATGGAAGATATGGTGCTTGGAAAATTTGCTGATGCCGACGTGAACCATGCAATTTATGAAACTAGAAGAGCATCAAGGCCTGTGGATGGCGATCATATGCATGAAAAAACTTCACTTGAATTGCTGTTTCCAGAGGATCACTATGGTATCCCGTGGGGAGCCCCACATATTCAGCAAGCTATTCGTGCAAAACAGTTAGCAACACTTGGTTTGACACGTAAAATTTTGGATCGGTTTGGACCTACCCCAATTGCAAAATAGTGTTATTGTTTGTACATGAAAGAAAGTGAGGAGTGTTCGCGTACTATAAAAGTGCAGCCTATGACTGAAATCTCAGACCACGATCTGGTTGTGCTCGCACGCTTTGATCCTGAGGCGTTTGCCGGAATTGTGAATCGCTATTCCGGGAAGCTCAAACGGTATATTCATCGACTTTCTCGCGTTTCGTCGGAGGAGGGCGAAGATATAGTGCAGGAAATTTTTATCAAAGCGTATCTGAATTTGAATAGCTATGATGATCGACTGCCGTTTTCGTCGTGGATGTATCGTATTGCGCACAACGAATGCATTAGTCAATTTCGAAAACGCCGCGCGCGCGGTATCGACGAGCAGTATGATCTTGATAACGATGCCGTGCAACGTTTGATCTCTGATCTTTCGCCTGAGCGCGACATCGACAATCTGTTACGAAAAGAGTTCGTCGCGCAAATTCTCGACAAACTTCCCGATAAGTACAAATCTGTTCTCGTGCTCCGGTACCTTGAAGATAAATCCTACGAAGAAATTGCAGACATCTTGGAAAAAAATCCAAAAACCGTTGCCACACTTCTCAATCGAGCCAAAAAAATGTGTCATTCACTCATTACACACGTATGAACTCTCCACATCCTACAACTGAACACACAACAACGAGCGATGCGGTGATGACGCAGATCAAGCAAAAGCATCTCGCTCCAATTCCACGATGGCGATTTGTGTTGCTCAATATTGGTTTGTGGGCAAGTGGTGTTGCCGCGGCGATTGTTGGCGCGCTTGGTGTGTGTATGATCATTGTTGTGCTCAAAGATTCGCAGTGGCAACTGCTTAGCACGCGTCCGCATTCTGGTGCGCTCATTATTCGTACATTGCCGTATCTGTGGATCCTTCTTCTTGTGGTATTTGTGTACCTCGCTCACAAACTTGTGCGTCATACTCGCTACGGATACACATACGCGCCGCTGTATATCCTTGTCATTTCTTTGTGTGTCAGCGCTGTCGGCGGAGGCGTGTTATATGTGAGTGGTATAGGGAATGCGTTTGTGTCATTCATCGACGATCATCGTCCACCATTTCACGCAATGTTTATTCCGCAGTACGCAATTTTTGAAGATTCAGCAGAGGGGTTGTTGCGTGGGCGCGTTACAAAAATTATTTCAAGCAAGGAATTTGATTTAAAAGATCCGCGTGGTGAAGAGTGGGTTGTTGATATTTCTAATGCGAGCATCACTGGCAACATTGTCGAGAATGCGATTGTGCACGCAGCCGGTGAACCAGAAGAAGGACGCGTATTCCGCGCTGATGTTGTGCTTGTGATGCCTGGTGAGCGCGGTTCACGCATGATGGGTGGCCCAGGGATTATGTACTTCCAGGCACGTTGAAAGAAAATATGTGAGTCTTGCGTATAAAGAGATGAAGTTCGCGAAGCTTCTGTAATTATTAAACTTCATTACTATGAAAACTCTCAAAACTCCACTGATGCTTGGTCTCGTCAGTCTCGGGATGGTTGGTGGTGCTGCAACTGCACTCATAAGCAATAATGCATTTGCTGCAGATGATACAACCACTACAACAATCACAGCTCAAGACGCTGATCGTGAAGCGATGAAAGCATTGCGCGAAAAAGCAGAAGCAGCAATTACGTCAGGCGACTACAGCACATGGGCGGCAACGATGAATGAAATCAACGACACCATGTACGAAAAAATGAAATCGGGAATTACTGAATCCAACTTTTCGCTCCTACAACAAATTCAAACCGCGAAAGACAATGACGACATGGAAACTGTCCGTACACTTTCTCAGCAGCTGACACTTCCAATGCCAATGCATGGCGGCATGGGTGGTCATCACGGTCCACGCCCAGGCGACAATCAATAACACGTTCATGTGATATACTGCCTCCAGACACTCCACTGGAGGCAGTTTTGCTGATATGCGCTACTACAAACCCATTATCCTCACTCTCATTACGTTGACGACACTTCCGTTTTGTTTGGTCTTTCTCAATCTTGACTTGTCAGTGTACTCAGCATTCCCAAAACTGTTTTGGCTCCAGCTCTTTGGAGTTATCGGGAGCGTTACTGGATTGATTGGTATTGTGCTGTGCTTCTGGCAAGTGCTGCTTGGTTCGCGTTGGATCACCAAACATATCACCAACGATTTATTGTGGATCAACCGCGAGCATCAACGGCTCGGAATTTACGGCGGCATGTTCGTTCTTGTGCACCCGTTTTTTCAAATGTATGCATACGGTGAGTCGTGGCTCTTTCTGTTTTTTCCGTACATCGATACACACTTTAATACACAAATTACCTTTGGTCGCATCGCATTCCTCCTTTTTGCTGTTGTGTGGGTGACGAGTGCTGTTATACGTGGAAAAATCAGCTATCGTCCGTGGTTGTATTTGCACTACTTTGCATACGGTGTGTTGATCTTTGCTGCGCTTCACATTCGTGAAATTGGTTCTGTGCTTGCACACTATGAATGGTTGCGCACATTGCTGACAGCAATTTTTCCAATCACACTTGTGCTGCTTATTGTTCGTCTTCTTTACGCATGTGGAGCGCTGCAGTATCGGTATTGCGTTGTGGCCGTGCATCGCGTTGGTCAAGTGGTGGTGTTTCGTGTGATGCCGCAAACACAACATAAAATTTTTCCACGCGCAGGACAATTCTGTTACGTGCAATTGAAAAAACTCAGTGAGTCGCATCCATTTTCTGTTATGGATGTTGATGAGCGTACAGGTGAACTCACATTCGGTATCAAATCTTTCGGAAAATATTCCAAGCGCGTATTCGACATTGCAGTGGGTGCAGAAATTTTTCTTGATGGTCCGTTTGGAGTGTTTTGCGAAGAAGGGCGTAACGCACAACCAAAAGTGCTGATCGCTGGTGGCATCGGTATCACGCCGCTCTATCATGTTGTGCGCAAATATTCGAGCGAGCACACATACATGATCAACTGCAACCGCACGTTGAGCGAAGCTGTTGGACGCATGCAACTGCAAGAACATCTTGGTGCGCGCTACACCGATGTGATTTCCAACGAACAGATCGACGATCCGCACGTTGTGTGTGGCGCGCTTAACGAAGAAGTGCTGCGCCAACGTGTCCCTCAGGAAATATGGAAAAACGCAGAAATATTTTTCTGTGGTAATCCAAAATTTTACGCTGCGACACGTGTGATTCTCTTGCGTATGGGCATTCCCGCGAAGCGCATTCATTTTGAGGCGTTCTCGTTATGAAATCTCTACTCGACGCATTTCCAGGGTTGGGCACGTTGTGGTGGATTGATGTTGAGGATGCGCTTTCACATGAGCGCATGGTCATGCTTAAAGGGTTGGTCATCGCTCAGATGAAAAATTTCGAAGAGACCTATTCGCGTTTTAAAGAAACATCTTTGCTCTCAACACTCAATCGTGAAAAATTCATCGAAGATGCGCCAGATGAATTTATCGACATGCTCATGCGTTCGCAGCGCTACGAGCGCATGACGCGCGGTTTGTTTTCGATTGCCGTTGGCGGCGTGCTTGAGCGTCTCGGCTACGGACTCACAGGCGACACGACACTTCCACTCCCGCAGCAGCTTCCATCGATCGAGTCGTTTCTGACAATCGATCATCACACTGTGCGCATCGACAACAGCATCCGCATCGATCTTGGTGGCATCGGCAAAGCGTATCTTATTGAGCGACTCGCAGACTCTATTCGTTCAAACGGTGTCAAAGAATTTCTCATCAACGGTGGCGGCGACATTTTGGTGGAAAGTAGCACAGAGCTTCACATTGAAATCGAACATCCTACGAATCCTGAGCTCAGCATCGCATCAATCCCCATCACGCACGGTGCGATCTGTACCTCATCGCCGTTCAAGCGAGCGTGGAAAGGGGAGGGCAACATCAAGAGACAGCACATTATCCATCCGCATCACACACAAGAAACAGCTGATACCTTTCAAGAAAGTGCGACGGTGCGCGCGCCAACCACCGTTGATGCCGATGTCTTTGCAACAGTGTGCGTGCTCTTAGGTTCGAAGAGGTGGGATGAGATCGCAGAGCTCGCTCCACTCTTTCACGCCGACGTGCTACTCTGCTCAGGTGCTGGAATCGCACATGCATCAGAGAACATTCATTCAACTATTCATTAAATCTATATGAACACAAAAGCTTTTGTAGGAGCAGGCGTTGGTGTCATTGTTGTTGGTAGCGGCGTTATCGCGTACCAAGTATCAAAACCCACTGAAACCGAAACTCCAACGAACACAAACGTTGTTTCGACAAACACGAACACACGCACAAATGCAAACACTGTTCGTACAAACATAAACACTTCGACAACAAACGCAAACACTAGTGTAGCAAAGAACACAAATACGAACGTATCATCAGGTGCAAACGGAACGTTTTCCGCAACAGTTTCATATCAAGCACCAAACGAGAGTAACACAATCACTGTTTCTGTGACCATCGCAAACGATATTGTTCAATCAACAACACTCAGCAGCCAGCCGGGCGGCGCGCAGTCAGCACAATACCAAGCCGCATTTAAAGCCGCGTACACAAGCAAAGTAGTTGGTCAAAATATCAACACCTTAAATTTGTCGCGTGTTGGTGGAGCGACGCTTACTACGCAAGCGTTTAATAACGCTATCGCTCAAATCAAGAACCAGTTGTAGAGCGTTCTTTTTTCGACTTCAGAAAAAAGATAAGCGCGAGAATGAGTTCTATAGCGCCCGCGAGCCCAAACATCATTGGACCAAACCACAAGCTCACAAATGAGTTCAGTATTCCTTGATCAGGATGTTGTGGATTGTAGTACACACTTACTGTGCCGCCAACAGGAGCAATGGCAGGTGATTGAGCGCTGACTGCACGAAAAGTGTGCACAGAATTTTGTGCATCAATATACATCACTGTTGGTGAGTACCCGCGTCTTTTTTGTCTGAGTTCAGTGACTGTGCCTGTTGTTTGTGTCCATGTGTGCACACGTTGCCACGAAAGTATGTACCACGCAGCGCTTGCAAGCACAAAAAGAATGCCGAGCACGCACAAAATGCGCGCAGCAATTTTTGGATTGTGTCGACGCCCTGATGTAACTACCACCATACGCATATAGCGTAGCACATCCATTCTATTTTCGGTATTATACAACAGGTGAGTGGATGGTGTATTTGAACAGCGACTTTGTGAAACTAGGGCTTGTGCTCCAAAACAAAAATTGATACCATTTTCTTAGGTTCGACGTCCCACCACATTCTTTGGGATGTCTTTATTTCTAAAAAACATTTACCCTATGAAATCAAAACTACTTCTTACAATTCCAGTTATCGCACTGGCAACAATCTTGACTGGCTGCACAATGACTGTAACCAACACAAACGCTAATTTCAATGCTGCTGCAAATACGAATGTTGCGGTAGAGAATACAAATACAGCGGTGAATGAGAATACAAACGTTTCCACGACTAACACAAACACCTCAGCCCACGCGGACTGGAAAACATATACTGATCCCGAGAAAGATTATAGTTTCCAGTATCCCTCTGACTGGAACGTCAGAGTGTATCAAGAAGGTGATCCTGGAGAAATGGGCGTTAGTTTAGGAACTATTATTATTTCTTCGGATGTCTGTCGTATTTTTGGAAATACAATGCGGGCAGGATCTATCGAAGATATTAAAAGTACCGCAACATCAGATCAGCAACTCTCTCCAGTGTATTCTGACTCTGAGGTTGAAGGTATTAAATACTATACAACTGTAAATGAGTCTGGTGATAAGGCGTTCGTTTATGGTTTTGATATACATGGTTTAGAATTGGGTTTTAATTTAGTTGAAAATATTAACGACGAACAATGTTCAAATATTTTTGACGAAATAATGATGACTTTAAGTGCACATTCCTGAGCTAGCACGCTCTCTTGAAATCTCTTCAGGAGAGAAGCTAGCTCAGGAGTAATAATGCTTTTGAGTCTAGGAACGTCAACACAGTCAAAAGAGGTGTGTTATGAAGCGCGCTGCGCTCATCTTCATCGCGTTCATCATCGGGATGTTCGCTCACATCGGTTTGGCCTTCGCTGCCTCGCGTATGTACATCGTGCCCATCAACTCGACGGATTTCGATTACATCGCGCAGTACCCGGATCCGCACTATACGGCGAACGCCGCATGCGGTAGCGAAACCTACGTGTACTACTCACAGCATGAAGGCATGGATTTCATCCTGCCCGAGGGTACACCGGTGTACGCAGCGGCTAGCGGAACGGTCACGAGGGCGAGTGAGTCGTGCAGCTCGGAATACTGTTACGGCAACTACCTCTACATCAACCACGGCAGCAACAACTGGACGCTCTACGCGCACCTGAGTTCCTATGTGGTCAGTAGCGGGGCGTATGTGAGCCAGGGCGACCTGATCGCGTACTCGGGATCGACCGGAACGTCGACCCCTCACCTGCACTGGGAGGTTGTCACCGGAAGCAGCGCCGTCTCAGGTAGTCCCAACAATCCGTACTACTGCGACAACGAGTGGTTCACGACGAACCCTCCGACCTACGCGGATCAGATGTGCACCGACCACACCTACCCCATCAACCTCCTCACGATCTCACAGAACAGCTCGACCTACGACTTCAACGGGTACTACACCGATGAGTCGGGAACGTCGATCGAGCTGTACGAACTGGAGAGCCTCATGGCAGATGACGTGGGTGCCATCACCAACCACAAGGGCTGGGCTTCCGGCGACGTGGATGGTGATTCCGACGACGACATCGTGGAAGTGCTCGACAACGGGAGCTACACGTACGTCTACGTCTACAAGAGTGACGGAACGGGCAGCTTCGGGTCACGTACGCAGTGGGCCAAGACCACGACCGGGGTGTTCACGTCGAGTACGTCTGGGGTTAACACCATCTTCCTCGAGGACATGGACAACGACTCCGACTCAGACCTCATCATGGGGTGGAGGAACTCTGACAATACCATGAAGTGGAAGACGTACACGAGCACAGGTTCAAGCTTTGGTGGCACGACCAACGGAGTGATCTGGAGCTCGTCCTTCGGGAACTATCTGGATCTCTTCCAGATCGGTGACTACAAGGACAACGGCAAGGGTGAGCTGCTCTGCGGTCGGGAAGCCGACGGCACGAACAACTACACCTTCTCGAGCGCCCTCACCTGGAAGCGGTTGTCGAGCACCGGTGGCGTCACGACCGTCGCGACTGGCTATGGCTACTCGGGCGATGCCTTCTTCTCGGTCGATGTCAACAGCGACGACCCAGAGGATCTCGTGCGAGTCGATCTGTATGACTCGACGGTGTCGGTGTACATGGAGCAGTACTCGAGCTCTTCTTCCGCCTTCGGCTCTGCGAGCAAGCTTGCTACCGATGTCGGCGGAACGGATGGGAGTTACTTCTTCTACCCACTCAACTCCAGCGACAGCTACCCGGATCTGATGAGGCTCAACACCTCTGGTGAACTCTACCTGAGTCTCAACGCCTCAGGCAGCTCGCTCACCACCCAGAGCCTTGAGTACACGGTCATAACTGGAATGCCGACGAGTGATGCCTACCTCTTCGGCGACTTCGGCACCACCACGGTCTGCGAGTAGACCACTGGTGCCTCTGCGTTTACTCTCACGAGTGAGCGCAGTCTTTTTTATTGTTACTGGAAAAACTTATCCACAGGGTAGGGGAAAGGCAAAATATACGGTTTTTTAGGGACAATTCATAAAAAATAGCTAAAGTTAGCTACATTTATAATTCTAATGGGATGCTCACTTGCTTTTTTAACTCTAAAATGTCGTAGTAGAAGCAGAAATCTGTGCATAAAAATACCCCTTGACAGTAGTATATGAAACGAATATGCTTATCGTTGCGCTTTTTGGAGCCCATTCCAGCCATTCTTTATATGGCTTAAATGAAAGAATTTTTGGGATAGGCTCTAAACAACAGGCAGTATCAATTAATTTATTAGCCAACTAAACATTTGTATGGCAGACAAGTTTAATCGTTCCAAACCTCATGTGAACGTCGGTACCATTGGTCACGTCGATCACGGAAAAACAACCCTCACCGCAGCTTTGTTGACTGTTGGTGCAGCTATGGGCAACATGGCTCAATCTAAATCAGTGGATGAAATCGATAACGCCCCTGAAGAAAAGGCTCGCGGTATTACGATTAACACTTCACACGTTGAGTACGAGACAGCTGCTCGCCACTACGCACATGTCGACTGTCCAGGACACGCAGATTATGTGAAGAATATGATCACTGGTGCTGCTCAGATGGATGGCGCTATCCTCGTTGTGTCTGCTACAGACGGCCCAATGCCTCAAACAAAAGAACACATCCTCCTTGCTCGCCAAGTTGGTGTGCCTTCTATCGTTGTGTTCTTGAACAAATGTGATCAGGTTGATGACGAAGAGTTGTTGACTCTCGTTGAAGTTGAAATTCGCGACCTCCTCAACAAATACGAATTCCCTGGCGATACAACTCCAATCATTCGTGGTTCAGCTCTCAAAGCTCTCGAAAATCCAAACGATCCAGAGGCTTCAAAAGGCGTTCGCGAATTGCTCGCAACCCTCGACACCTATATTCCACAACCACAACGTGAAACAGACAAACCATTCTTGATGCCTATTGAAGACATCTTTACAATCGAAGGTCGTGGTACAGTGGTGACTGGTCGTATCGAACGCGGCATGGTCAAAATCAACGAAGAAGTTGAAATCGTCGGTCTCAAAGAAACTGCAAAAACAGTTGTTACTGGTATCGAAATGTTCAACAAGCAACTTGATGAAGGTATGGCTGGCGACAACGCAGGTCTTCTCCTTCGTGGTATCAAGAAAGAAGATGTTGAGCGTGGTCAAGTGCTCGCAAAACCAGGCACAATCACTCCTCACACTGAATTTGAAGCTGAAGTCTACATTCTTTCCAAAGATGAAGGTGGTCGTTCAACTCCATTCACAAACGGTTACAAACCACAGTTCTACATGCGCACAACCGATGTGACAGGTGATGTGACTCTTGCTGCAGGAACAGAAATGGTCATGCCAGGCGACACAGTCAAAGGCATGAAAGTGAAACTTCTCAAAGCAGTTGCTATGGAAGAGAAACAACGTTTCGCTATCCGTGAAGGTGGCCGCACAGTTGGTGCAGGTGTCATTACAAAGATTATTGCCTAATATAGATGAACAGATAGCCCGTTTTCTTTCTGAGAACTCGGGCTATCACTGTTCATTGTTCTTTCAACCCACATGTCTACACAGAAAAAATCTGAAACCCCGACTCTTACGAAAGTTCGCGTGAAAATCCGCGCGTACGATCACAAGATCATCGATCAATCGACAAAAACGATTATCGACACAGCTACGAGAACTGGTGCGACTGTCGCAGGTCCAATCCCTCTGCCTACAGAGAAATCTCGCTACACCGTGTTAAAATCAACGTTCGTCCACAAGAATGCTCGTGATCAATTCGAGATTCGCGTGCACAAACGCTTGATCGACATCGTGAACCCAACAGCGAAGACTGTGGACGCTCTCTCGAACCTCAATCTCCCCGCAGGAGTTGACATCGAGATCAAAATGATGTAAATTCCGTAAGGTTTTACGCCATTTCGAAGGTAACACTTCAACTCTTCCCTCATTTCGACGGCAGTGATCGCTGAGCGCAATGCTCGCGATATCAATCGTCAAACGGAAAAACGCAAGTTTAGAGAAGAGATAATTATAACTTAATAAAGAGACCGTGCTTTAACACTATGAACGCTTTGCTCGCGTTCCAATGGTCAGCGGTCTTTTTGTGTGAACTACTGCTATGAAATTCATTATCGCGAAGAAAATCGGAATGAGCCAAGTATTTGCTCAAGACGGAACAGTCATCCCAGTGACTGTGCTTCAAGCTGGCCCACTCACCGTGACTCAGGTCAAAACTGTAGAAAACGACGGGTACCAAGCTGTCCAGGTTGGTTTTGGTTCGAAGAAAGCAAAACACACCACCAAACCTATGCAAGGTCATTTGAAAGACCTCGGTTTGTTTTCAGTTATTAAAGAGTTCCGCACCACAGACACCTACGAACGCGGTCAAAAACTCACTGTCGAGCAATTTACAGCAGGCGAGAGCGTTGACGCAACAGGCGTTTCAATCGGTCGTGGTTTTGCCGGCGTTGTGAAGCGTCATGGTTTCCATGGTTCTCCTGCAACTCACGGTCACAAAGATCAGCTCCGCATGCCTGGTTCGCTGGCTTCAAAGCGCCAAGGTCCAGTTGCTAAGGGCAAGCGCATGGGCGGCCACATGGGCGTCGATCGCGTCACCATCAAAAATCTCACAGTGGTTGAAATCGATACTGCCAACAACATCTTGAAAGTGAAGGGTGCGGTTCCAGGAGCAACAGGTGCGATTGTTACAGTTAAAACGTCTAAGTAAGCGAAACGAGTATGGCAAAAGTTCCAGTATACAATTTTGAAGGCAAAGAGCTTGAAAAAATCGACGTCGCAGACGCAGTCTTTGCAGTTGAAGTCGATCCAAAGCTCGTTCAATTCGTCAATGCAGCACAACGTTCAAACGCTGCACATCCATATGCTCACACGAAAACTCGTGGCGAGGTGTCTGGTGGTGGTAAGAAACCATGGAAGCAGAAAGGCAATGGCCGCGCTCGCCAAGGTTCGATCCGCTCTCCACAATGGAAAGGCGGCGGTGTCGTGTTTGGTCCTAGAAACTCAAAAAATCCAGAGAAGAAAGTCAACGTGAAAACACGTCGTCTCGCAATCCGCATGGTGCTCTCTGACAAACTCGCTGACAACAAACTCGTTGTCGTCGACTCTCTTGCGAAGTGCGAAGGCAAGACAAAAGCGTTGTACACTGCATTGGGCAAACTTCCAACCGGTCACAAATCTTCGTTGATCGCAGTCGGTACAAAATCCGCTGAAGTCACTCGCGCAGCACGCAATATCCAAAAGGTGAACACCGTGCTCGCTGATTCCATCAACGTTGGCGATTTGGTGAAGCATCAATACCTTGTTGTTGATCGCGCTGGCATCGAGAAATTATCAACCCACTTTGCATAACCCTTATGAGTATTTTTAACCGCAAAGAAAAAACAGCTGCAGCGCCAAAAGCGACCAAAGCAGCAGGGGAGAAGAAAGCAAATGCAAAATCTGTTGTGACTTCAGCTGCCAAGATCGTTGGCTCACGCACACTTCTTCGTCCTGTCATCACCGAAAAGAATACACTCAATGGCACGTACGCATTCCAAGTTGCACCAACTGCAAACAAGAATGAAATTATGAAAGCTGTTGAATCGCTCTATGGTGTTGCTCCAGTATCAGTTCGCATCATTAACGTGATCGGCAAAACAGTGCGCTCTGCAAAAACAGGTGAAGGCAAACGCCGAGATTGGAAAAAAGCAATCGTACGCTTTGAAGCCGGCAAGACTATTAATGTGTATGAAGGAATCTGAACCACGTATGGCTATTAAACAACATCGTCCAACTTCAGCAGGCCGTCGCATCTCTTCTTCAGATGCATTTGCTGATGTGACAAAAACAACTCCAGAAAAACGTTTGACCACGCACTTGAAAAAGCACGCTGGTCGTAACAACTCAGGTAAGATCACTGTTCGTCATCATGGCGGCGGCGTGAAGCGTCGTTATCGCATCGTTGATTTTATGCAAACTCGTTTTGATATGCCTGCGAAAGTTGTTGCGATCGAATACGATCCAAATCGTTCTGCTCGCATCGCTCTTGTTGAATACTCCGACAACACTCGCGCATATATTCTTGCACCAGACGGCTTGACCGTTGGTCGCACAGTGCTTTCAACTCAGGGAAAAGGTGAGGTTGAGGTTGGTAATCGCATGCCATTGAAACATGTTCCAACAGGCGTGATGGTATACAATATTGAATTATTTCCGGGCCGTAAAGGTTCTGTTGTTCGCTCAGCTGGTAATAGCGCCATCGTCATGGCACAAGACGAAGGATTTGTGCAACTCAAACTTCCATCCACAGAAGTGCGTCGTTTTGATGAGCGCTGTCTCGCATCTATTGGCACTGTTTCAAACGCTGACTGGATGAACATCCGTTGGGGTAAGGCAGGCCGCATGCGTTATCGCGGCGTTCGTCCAACCGTTCGTGGTAAAGTCATGAACCCAGTCGATCACCCTCATGGTGGTGGTGAAGGCGCTCAGTCAATCGGTCTTACACATCCGAAGACACCTCAAGGTAAGCCAGCTCTCGGTGTGAAGACACGACGTCAGAAAAAACAATCGAGCCGATACATTGTCAGCTCACGTAAGAAACGCAACGATTAACGCCTATGTCACGCAGTCTTAAAAAAGGACTCTTCGTCCACCCATCCATTCTCAAGAAAATTTCTGCAATGAATGCGTCTGGAAAGAAAACTCCTATCAAAACATGGTCTCGTTCATCCATTATTACTGACGAAATGATCGGTCACACATTCCAAGTGCACAACGGTAAAACATTCAAAGATGTGTACGTGATTGAAAACATGGTTGGTCATAAACTTGGAGAATTTTCTCCAACACGCACATTCCGCGGTCATGGCGGTAAGATGGCAAAAGATCAAGCAGCGGCAGCTGCAGCAGCTGGCAAAGCCGCAGTGGCAAAAGCTCAAGCTGATACTAAATAAGCACACCGTATGCAAACTCAGGCAACAGCAAAATACATCCGCATCGCTCCTCGCAAGGTTCGCCTTGTTGTGGATATGGTGCGTGGTCTCACGGTCGCTCAAGCAGAGCCAATATTACAGTTTTCCAAAAAAAGTGCTGCAGAACCAGTATGGAAGCTCATTAAATCCGCAGCAGCTAATGCGAAGCAACAGTATAATCTTGAATACGATCAACTCAAAATTGCTCAGATTTATGCTGACGAAGGTTTTGTGATGAAGCGTTTTAAAGCTCGTGCTTTTGGTCGCGCTGGTGGCATTATGAAACGTACAAGCCATATCTCTGTCGTGTTAGCATCTCTTGAACAAGCAGCTCCTGCGCAAGCAAAGAAAGCAAAGGCTGTGAAAACTCCAAAAGCCGGAGCAAAGAAGGGTGAAACTGTAGAAGCTAAAAAGAACGACTAATATGGCAACAAAAGTAAACCCACGTATTCATCGCATCAATACCACGTTTTCAAGCCCTGCACGTTGGTATGCAAGCAAAAAGGATTTTCCAATCTTTTTGCATCAAGATATTAAATTGCGCAAACTTATCAAAACGCAATTCAAGACAGGTGGTATTTCTCGTATTGAAATCGAGCGTTCAGCAAGCGAACTTAATCTTCGCATCTACACTTCTAAGCCGGGCGTCATTATCGGCCGTGGAGGTGCTCTCATCGAAGAGTTGAAGAAGAAAATCAAAAAGGATTTTTTTGGAAGTCAGAAGATGAAAGTCAACATTTCTATTCAAGAGGTGGCAAACCCTGACACCGATGCTGAGATCATCGTGCAAAGCGTTCGCGATCAACTCGAACAACGTTTGCCTTTCCGTCGCGCTCTCAAACGCGGTGTCGAACAAGTGATGCGCGCAGGGGCAAAGGGGTGCAAAATCCAAGTGTCTGGTCGCCTCAACGGTGCTGACATCGCTCGCACAGAGAAATTTGCTCAAGGTCGTCTTCCTCTGCAAACACTCCGTTCTCAAATTGATTACAGCCGTGGCATCGCTCAAACGACAATGGGCACGATCGGTATCAAGGTGTGGATCTATAAAGGTGACGTGTTTGAAGATGATAAGAATGCGGCACCTGTCCAAGAAGAGCGTCGAACGCCAAATCGAAGCACCGGCCCTCGTCGTCGTAAGCCAATGACTTCTGGCGGTAAAACGGTGTTGCGCAAAAAGGCAGACATCGAAGCAGCTAAACAACCAGCGGTCGTTGAACCTGCTCAATAGAATTCACACGTATGCTTACTCCAAAGAAAGTTAAACATCGCAAGTGGCACAATCAGCCGATTCCAAAAGTGCCTCAAGTGGCCTCACGCAAAATCTCTATTGCATTTGGTGACTTTGCTCTAAAGTCAACTGAGAGCTCATGGATTACCGCTCGTCAGATCGAAGCTGCGCGCAGAGCTATGACACGTTTCGTTCAGCGCGGCGGAAAAATCTGGGTGCGCATTTTCACACAACGCCCGGTCACACTCAAAGGTGGTGAAATCCGCATGGGTGGTGGTAAGGGTGCTGTCGATCACTACATCGCAGTGGTGAAGCCGGGAGCAATTTTGTTCGAAATTGCTGGCGTTACTGAAACAGATGCTCGCGAAGCATTTCGTCTGGCGGCTCACAAGCTTCCAGTCAAAACTAAATTCGTGAAGAAATAGTGTATGGAAATGCAAGAACTCCTCAAAAAGACTGACGCAGAACTTCGCGATATGCTTGATGCACATGTTGTGCAGCTCCAAGAACTCCGTTTCAAAGCAGCAAACCTCCAACTCAAGGAAGTCCGCAAACTTCGCGAGATGCGTAAAGAGATCGCTCGCATCCAAACAGCGCTCTCACAACGAGTGCTCGCTAAACAAGCTTCTCAAGTGAAGAACTAATATGGAAGAAGAGAAAAAAATGCATCGCGAACTCACTGGCGTAGTGACTTCGGACAAGATGAATAAAACAATCGTCGTCGAGGTTACTCGTAACCTTCGTCACGAAGTGTACGGAAAACTCTACAAGCGCTCACGCAAGTTTCATGTGCATGATGAAAAGGAGCAGTATGGAGTAGGGGATGTAGTCACATTTGTTGAATGTCGCCCTCTGAGCAAGACAAAGAAGTGGCGCGTGGTGTATCAAGATCAAGGTAAATAGACGATATATGATTCAAGAAGGAACACGTCTGCGTGTGGCTGATAACACCGGCGCACAGATCGCAAAGGTCATTCAGGTGATGAAAGGCTACAAGCGTAGATACGGTTACTTGGGCGATGAGATGGTAGTGGTTATTAAGCAAGCACAACCTCATGGCCTCATCAAGAAAAGCGAAGTCTGCCGTGCTGTGCTCGTGCGCCAGTGCAAGGAATACCGCCGAAAAGACGGTACATACATTCGCTTCAGCGAGAACGCTTGCGTAATTATTGATAAGAACGGAGAGCCAAGAGGCACGCGTATCTTTGGTCCGGTTGCTCGCGAAGTGAAATTCGCCGGCTACCCAAAGATCGCCTCATTAGCACCTGAAGTGTTATAAGACTATGAGTACAGTACATCTCAAAATCAAATCCGGTGACACTGTTAAAGTGTTGCGTGGCAAAGATAACGGCAAGACAGGCAAGGTCACTCAGGTCTTCCCACGTTTGGGTAAGCTCGTTGTTGATGGTGTGAACAAAACTATTCGCCACCTCAAATCACAGCGAAAAAGTGAAAAAGGTCAACGTGTCGAATTTTTTGCTCCGATTGCAGCATCTTCAGTTCTTCTTGTGTGTCCAAAATGTCAAAAGCCAACACGCGTTGGTGCGTTGATCACTAAAGGACAAAATGGTGAAGTGCAGAAATCTCGCCAATGCAAGAAGTGTAAAGAAACGATCTAAAGACTGCATATGATGATTCAAGAACGCTATAAAGAAATTGTGCCAGAGCTTATTAAAGCTACTGGTCGCAACAATGTAAATGCCATTCCGCGCATTCAGAAGGTGGTCATTAATGCTGGGCTTGGTCGCTCTATCAACGACCCTTCATACGTTGAAGCGGCAGTTTCTGTGCTCCAACGCATCTCCGGCCAGCAGCCAGTGAAGACCAAAGCAAAGAAGTCTATTTCGAATTTCAAGATCAAGCAAGGCATGGTTGTCGGCGCAAAAGTCACGCTCCGCGGCCAACGCATGAATGATTTTTTGAACAAGCTCATCACCGTCGCTCTTCCTCGTGTTCGCGACTTCCGCGGCATCGATCGTGATGGCTTTGACGGTCATGGTAACTACTCTCTCGGTTTCCCTGAACACATCGTCTTTCCAGAAATCTCAACAGACGAAATCGAAAAGATTGTTGGCTTGGAAATCAATATCGTGACTTCTGCAAAAAATGATGCAGAAGGTCTCATGTTGCTCGAAAAGCTTGGCTTCCCATTCAAGAAAGTTGATCAGAAATAAGTATGGCAAAGACCTCAAGAAAAATTCGTACAAAACGCTCACGCGCGTCAGCTCAACATCGTAAATTTTCAACACGTATTGAGCGCCGTTGTCTCAAATGCGGTCGCAACCACGGCTACATGCGCGACTTCGAACTGTGCCGCATCTGTTTCCGCGAACTTGCAAACAGTGGACACATTCCGGGTATTCGTAAAGCTAGCTGGTAACCAATATTTTATGATGACAGACCCAATTGCAGACATGCTCACACGATTACGTAATGCCCAAATGGTTCGCATTACAGATATCGTTCTCCCATACTCAACTCTCAAACATCGCCTTGCAGAAATTCTTGCAAAAGAAGGCTATGTGACTTCAGTTTCCACTGCAGAAACTGATGGCAAAAAAGAGTTGAAAGTTGCGCTCAAGTACAGCGCAAAAGAACCAGCAATCCACGAAATTCGTCGCATCAGCAAACCTGGTCGTCGTGTATACGTGGGTGCAAAACGCTTACCGTATGTCTTTGACGGCATGGGTATCGCGATCATCTCAACCTCAAAAGGTTTGATGACCAACAAGCAAGCTCGCGAGCAAAAGCTTGGTGGCGAAGTAATTTGTGAAGTGTTCTAACGCATATGCCACGAATTGCAAAACGACCAATCACCATCCCACAAGGAGTCACCGTCACTATCTCTGAGACAGAGATCATTGTGAAAGGTGCAAAAGGGGAGTTGCGCCAACCACTTCCAGCATCTGTTGCTGTGGTGCAAAATGACAATACCCTTTCTGTCTCTGCAAAAGACTTAAACGATCCTGAAGCAGTTGTGTTGTGGGGCACTGTTGCTTCACACATTAAGAACATGCTTGTTGGTGTCACCACAGGTTTCAAAAAAAGCCTCGCTATTTCCGGCGTTGGTTACACATGGAACGTTTCTGGACAAAAACTCACGATCAAAGCTGGCTACTCACATCCTGTTGTTATGGAACTTCCTGTAGGTATCACGGGCGCTGTAGAAGAAGGCATGCTCGTGCTTTCAAGCATCAATAAAGAACTGCTCGGCGAAACAGCAGCCAACATTCGTAGAGTGCGTGAACCAGAGCCATATCAAGGTTCCGGTATTCGCTACTCCGACGAAGTCATTCGACGCAAAGTTGGTAAAGCTGCAGGCGCTGCATAATTGAACAAGAGACTATGAATCGCAATCAACAAAAAGCACAGGCACAGCAACGCCGCGCACGACGCACGCGTTCTAAAATTTTTGGAACAGCTGCACGTCCACGCCTTTCTGTACACCGTTCTCTCAAACATATCTCTGCTCAACTCATCAATGATGAGGCAGGTATCACTCTAGGCAGCGCAACTGACACAACATTCAAAGGCACGAAGACTGAAAAAGGCCTCGCTCTTGGCAAAGCTATTGCAGCTGTTGCAAAGGAGAAGGGGATCGCTGAAGTCATTTTTGATCGTGGTGCATTTTTGTACCATGGTCGTGTGAAAGCCGTCGCCGATGGTGCCCGCGAAGCTGGTTTGAAATTTTAATGTGCATATATGATGAATATAAACGAACAAGCAGAAACAACAACACCAGCTGCGCAGCCAACTGAAGCGACACAAGCAACACCAGCAGCTCAACCGCAGGGTAATGATCGTCGCGGTGGTCGCTCACAGGGCGGACGCGGTGGTCGTGGAGATCGTCGCGGTGGTAAAGGCAAGCGAGAAGATCGCCCTTCTGACGGCATCGACGCTCGCATCATCGACCTCGCTCGCGTTACGCGCGTGATGGCTGGTGGTAAACGTATGCGCTTCCGTGCGTGCGTTGTGGTTGGCGACAAAAAAGGTCGCATCGGTATGGCTGTGATGAAAGGTGCTGATGTCCAGTTTGCTGTCGCAAAAGCAACAGAGAAAGCAAAGCGTCACATGATCACTGTCCCAACAGTGAACGGTACAATTCCTCATCGCGTTCAGGTGAAATTCGGCAGCGCAGTGGTGTTGCTGAAATCAGCAAAACCGGGCACGGGTGTCATCGCTGGTGGTCCGGTACGCGTTATGATGGAACTTGCTGGCATTTCTAACATCGTTTCAAAAATGATGGGCTCAGGTAACAAAATCAATAACGTTTCAGCAGTGATGGAAGCATTCCAGCTGTTGAAAGCTCGTAAATAACGTATGTTGACTCTCAACTCTCTCCCTGCATCAGGGAATAAAAAAAATCGCCGCGTCGGTCGTGGTGCCGGCACGCGCCGAGGCACATACTCCGGTCGTGGTATCAAAGGTCAACGCGCACGCTCAGGCGGCAAGGGTGGTTTGAAGCTTCGTGGTTTGAAGCAAACATTCATGCATGTGCCAAAATTTCACGGCATGAAGCCTCGTTTTGAAGCTGCGCAAGTGGTAACGCTTGGTCAGCTCGAAAAGATCGTGAAAGCTGGAGAAACAGTGAATGCAGAATTTTTACTCAAGGCTGGTTTGATTGAACGTCCAAAGGCTCGCATTAAAGTGTTGTCTCGCGGAAAAATCACAAAGAACATCACAGTATCTGTTCCAGTTTCTGCAACTGCAAAATCCGCTATTGAAGCTGCCGGTGGTTCTGTGACCGCATAATCTGGTATACTAACCAGGCTGTATGCAGCTTCGAACTATTCTTTCCAAAACATTCAAGACAAAAGAGCTTCGCAAGAAGATCCTCTTTGTTATATTTCTTCTGGTGATATTCCGTATTGGTGCGCACATTTCTATCCCGGGAGTTGATGCTTCGCAACTCCAAGTGCTGTTTGACCAAAATCAAGCCCTTGGTTTATTGAATGTGTTTTCCGGTGGCGCACTGCAGAATTTTTCGATCATGATGTTGGGCGTTGGTCCATATATCACCGCATCGATTATTTTTCAGTTACTCCAAATGATCGTTCCTCGTCTTGAAGAAATGGCAAAAGAGGGTGGAGTAGGCCAACAAAAAATTCAACAATGGACACGTTGGCTCTCCGTTCCTCTTGCAGCAGCTCAAGGATATGCGACAATCAACTTGCTTCAATCAAGCGCAGGCAGCCAATCAATTTTAGCAGCCTTTAGTTTCATGGATTGGGTCGTGGCAATTACCGCTGTTGTTGGTGGTTCTCTATTCTTGATGTGGATCGGTGAGTTGATCTCTGAGCAAAAAATTGGCAATGGTGTTTCACTGGTGATTTTTGCCGGCATCGTGGCATCATTACCTTCAATAGTACAGCAACTCCTTGTGAGCTTTGATTCATCGCAAATTCCATCCTTCTTAGGGTTTGCTGTCATCATGCTTGTGACCATCATTGCCGTCGTCTTTGTTACAGAGGCGTATCGTAATATCCCTATTTCGCATGCGCGTCATCACGCTCAAAATGGTCAACAAAATAGCCAGCTCCCATTGCGCGTGAATCAAGCCGGTGTGATTCCAATTATCTTTGCTGTCTCGTTGATTGTTATGCCGCAACTCGCTGCCCAATATGCGCTGCAAATGAATATCTTCCCAACACTCGCGAATGCATATAATAGCGTCATTTCATTCATGAACAACCAGTTTAATTACGGAGCAATATACTTCTTGCTTGTTGTTATCTTCACATACTTCTATACCGCGGTTGTTTTCCACCCTGATCGCATCGCAGAAAATTTACAACGTGGTGGTAGCTTCATTCCGGGTGTACGGCCGGGCAAGCAAACAGTTGAGTACCTCACTTTTATTTCAAATCGTATTGTTTTGGCAGGAGCTGTTTTCCTTGGCTTGATTGCTGTTTTGCCGATAGTCGTACAAGGTGCATTGGGTGGATCGTTTCAAAATATCGCGGTTGGCGGAACGAGTTTATTGATCGTTGTTTCAGTCGCGCTTGAAACCATCAAGCAGCTCGAAGCTCAACTCCTGTTGCGTAACTACGAATATCTTTAATTCTCATGAAAGAAGGTGTACCACACATCATTTGCCTCTTTGGTCCGCAAGGGTCAGGCAAAGGCACGCAAGCGGAGCGTTTGAGTGCATGGCTTGGTATTCCGCATATTTCACCGGGTAATATTTTTCGTAAAGCAATGGCTGACGAAACCGATCTTGGCAAACAAGTCGCCGACATCATCAACAGCGGTCATCTTGTGCCGGACGAAGTCACCAACACGCTCATGCGCGAACGCATTGAGCAAGAAGATTGTCTCATGGGGTTTGTGTTTGATGGCTATCCTCGTAATACAGCTCAGAACGATGCTCTACATGCAATGACTCAACTCACTCATGCTCTTGTCATTGATATTCCTGAAGAAGAGTCTCTCCATCGTATAGGTGAGCGTCGTGTGTGCTCACAATGTGGCATGACATATCATCTTACATTTAAACCTTCTAAAGTTACGGGCGTGTGTGATGTGTGCGGCAGCGCTCTTACTCATCGCGACGACGATAAGCCCGATGCAATTCGTAAGCGCCTGGACATTTACCATACGAGTACCGAACCTCTGATTACAAGTTTTGAACAACGCGGCATCGTTCATCGTATTAACGGCATGGGAAGCATTGATGATGTGTGGAAGCGCGTTCAAGAAGCAATTCAAAAAGAGTAGTATATGGCAATAATCAAAACAAAGGCAGAAATCGCCATCTTACGTGAAGGCGGTCATATTTTAGCAGAGGCAATGCAGCATCTGTCCACTGCTGTGCGCCCCGGAGTGACTACGAACGATCTGGATAAGATGTTTGTTGAGTTCATTACAGCGCGTGGCGCAACAGCGTCATTTTTAGGGTATCATGGATACGCTAAATCAATTTGTACATCAATCAACGAAGAGGTTGTTCATGGTATTCCATCAGATCGTATGTTGCAGGAGGGTGACATCATTGGTGTTGATATTGGCATTCGTTATAAAAAATTCTGTACTGACATGGCGCGCACTTTTGCTGTGGGCAAAATTTCCATGCCGGCACAACATCTCATTGATGTTACTCGCAACTCTTTGGATGAAGCAATCCCCGTATTGCGAGCAGGCAATACGATCGGTGATATTGGCGCAACAATACAGCAGTGCGTTGAAGCGGAAAAATGTTCTATTGTTCGTGTGCTTGTTGGCCATGGCGTTGGTCAATCAGTGCATGAAGAGCCGCAAGTACCCAATTATGGTAAGCGCGGCAAGGGTCGTGTGCTAGAGGTGGGCATGGTGCTCGCTGTTGAGCCTATGGTGAATATCGGTAGCTCAAAAGTTGAGTTTGACGAAGATGATGGATGGACAGTGCGCACGGCTGACCGTTCGCTCTCCGCGCACTTCGAAGACACAATTGCTATTTTGGAGGATGGACCCGAAATTTTGACTCGTTAACACACATCCTATGAAATATCTTGGTATTGATTTTGGAACAAAGCGTACAGGTCTCGCCATTGCTCCAGATGGACGTGTGGCCGTGCTTAAAGAAACCATACGCTCCCAAAGTCAAAATGCAACAATCAAAAGAGTAAAAGAAATCGTTGAGAATGATGCTATTGAGTGTATTGTTGTTGGTCATCCGCTACACCTTGACTCATCTCACACAGAGATGACCGAACAGGTTGAGCGTTTTGTTGAAAAGTTGCGTAATCATGTTTCTGTTCCGGTGCAATTGTTTGATGAACGAATGACAAGCGAAATGGCTGCAACACTGCTGCGTGGTGTGAAAGATGCAGAGCGTGACCAAGTAGCTGCTCAGATTGTCCTGCAGAATTTTTTGGATCAGTTGCCAAAAGAATAGTATGTCGTTGCTGACCCTCATCAGCGTGATGGTTGTACCAATACTTTCAGTGTTGGTGACTGTTCGTGTGCGTAAAATTGCGCAACAGGTGCAAGTGCTTGACATTCCAACTGAGGAAAGCAAAAAAATTCATCGTACGCCAACCCCGCTTGCCGGAGGAGTCGCGGTTATCATTGCATGGTTGTGTGGAGTACTACTTGTGTGGCCGGAGATCACGAATGGGTATGTGCTGCCTAAGCATCTCGTTGGTATCATGATCGCGTCGTTGGTCATTGTTGTTGGGGGTGTTTGGGACGACGTAAAGAATCTCAAGCCTCATATGCAAATACTCGCGCCACTTACGGCAATCATTATTGTCATCATGAGCGGCATTGGCGTGAGTACTCTTACTAATCCTTTTGGCGCACCGATTTCTCTTGAGGGGTATCGCGTTGTATTTTTTTCTATTCATGGCATTCCATATGGCATTTCACTTTTTGCTGATCTTTTCACATTAGTGTGGCTGTTGGGCATGATGTACACTACAAAGCTTCTAGATGGAATTGATGGGCTGGTTTCGAGCATGGCTATTGTTGGTGCTTTATTTTTAGCACTACTCAGTTTTACAACGCGCGTCAACCAACCCGAAACAGGAATTCTCGCACTTATGCTCGCTGGAGCATTTGCCGGATTCTTGATATTCAATTGGCATCCCGCATCAATTTTTTTGGGAGAATCTGGCTCCTTGTTTGCTGGATTTTCACTTGGCGTTCTCTCTATTTTTTCAGGTGCAAAAATCGCGACAACACTCTTAATTTTCGCATTACCTATTCTTGATGTGATGTGGGTTATTGGACGTCGTTTGTTTGTCGAAAAACGATCACCGTTTTCTGGTGACCGTTTACACTTGCATCAACGCTTGCTTGATGCTGGATTTTCTCAACGCCAAACAGTTGTCTTTTTATTATCACTCACCGTTGCGTTTGGTTCATGTGGATTACTGTTCGAAACAAAACAAAAACTCATTGCGTTGACTGTCGCCGGTCTGTGCATGATTATGCTTGGCATCGCACTCTCATGGAAAAGAAAACAGCCCGTCGATTAATCCTGTTCACATGCATCGCTCTGTGTGTGATTTGCGCTACGGTGGCACTGTTGTGGATTTCTCGCGCGCAGAAAAAAATAGTGAAAATTAATGATGCGATATTTTATGTTGATGTTGCAGCGGATGATGCAGAGCGAGCGCGTGGGCTGCAGGGGCGAGACTCTTTGGCGCACAATGAAGGGATGCTCTTTGTTTTTCAGACACCGGAGAGATACGTATTTTGGATGAAAGACGTACGCTTTGATTTAGATATTATTTGGATACGTGATGGTCGCATTATCGATCTCACGCGCCATGCACGCGCAGCTGATTCGTCAACTCCTGATGATGAACTTGAGCGTTTTATTCCAGCAGAGAACGTTGACAGCGTCCTCGAAGTTTCTGCCGGAACTATCGACACCTATACATTCATGATAGGGGATAGAGTAGTGGTGGAATAAAGACTAGAAAGGCTTGGTTATTCACTTTTTTTGGGAGATGTCTGCTGTTCTAGCAGTAATTGCTTTTTTTCTATAGCATCTCGAATAGAACCAATGATAGCGTCAACTAGAGCAGCTCTTGATTTCAATTTCGTATCGTTTGGATCCCATCCGAATGCTTCAAAAACACGATTTCTTACATCAGCTAAAGCTGCTGCATCGTTAGTGCGTATGGCTTGCCGTATTGCATTACGGAGTTCCGGTGTGAGGCGATTTTTATGCTCAACTACTTGTTCTTGCAGCAGTCGGCCTGTTGATCTGTCGAATCTTTGGCGTCCGCCTGCTGTATAATCAGATTCTGCACCGCTCTCTATTCCTCGAGTTCTACCCTTAGCCCAGTCCCAGTCTAAGGAGCGGGCAATCTCAGGGCTTCTAGTATTTCTTCTTTCTGTCATAGTATACGCATAAGTTGTTTAGCTGAAAAAAAGTTTAACACCGCCTATGTCGTTTCTGACAGCTCAACATCACCATCAACGAGTGATTTTCTGCGCACTAAAAAATCATCAAGTGCTGTTCTCTTTCCATAAAACTTGCCGCCTTTTCCAAAACTTGGTTCCAACGGTAGGTTAGGACATGGATCGGTTGTGAAGCCGTTTGGAGCACACGGCGCTGTGATGAGTAGGCCGCCCGGATGTAATAAGCGACATATTGCTTGTGCTGTTTTGAAATCTATTTTTCCGGTCTCTAGAGTTGTGAAGTCGACAAAGTGTGTTGCAGTAATGACCGAGACGGGGAATAGTACGCCGCCTTGCTCAACGTATCTATTAATATTCCTGTGCGGGTCTGAGGCGACACCTTGGGTATCTATACTGAGCGCCGTTCCTCCCAACGAGTCCACTAAACGAGCGAAATTTTCAGTTCGTCCAGATCCCCAGTCATAGAGAGTGAGGCCTCGTAAAGGCTTTAAGCCGATAAGTTCTGCTTTACTCGTCCCATGTTGCAGCGCTTCATAGAGCAGGGCTCTTGCTCTTCCTCGTGTCGCGAAATGTAACAGTACTTGCAGCGTTCTATTATTGAAGCTCGAAAACTGAACGTCTGGCCTTCCACGCACTTGGTTGAGTGAAGTGGTTCCTCCGAAATATTTCTCAATGAGCTGATTCGCGTCCTGAGGCTTGTTTAGTTTTGTACCTGTAGGTGCTTCTGGATCTATGCTTAAAAACGGGTATTGCAAACGCTCTTGAACAGGTGGGAGCTCAAAGGATCTTTCCGGTTTAGGCGCAAATTCTGGTCTTTCCTGAGTAAACCTAGGATGGCGATCATAACGTAACATATGGATATGTTAGCACGTATACTCTAATTTGCTAGTAGCCTACTCTATTCAGAATTTAAACCCCATCGTACAGGCATTGCGGGAATGGCAACAGGTTTTAACCAGTGGATATCTGGTTTTTTCGCCAGTTCTCATCCCAATCTTGAGCAGCACTAATGTAACAGCCAAATCTTGGTACACCGTCTGACAGGATGGCCAACCGATCTGGTTGAACTGACTGGGCAGTGATGCCGAGAATGATAGCTTGCTGTTCTATCTGTAATTGCCTTAAGACAGTCAATATGTGTTGAGCAGTTGGTACGAGCGTTTCCTGACTGACTGGTACCGTTTCAACTCTGAGATGGTAACTAGCCAGCTTCCCTAATGTTTCAGATACGATATCATTTACATCTCTCGGTCGTGGCATGGTGTCTGTATGATGAAGCAGCGCGCGCGATAATGCACCTACCATTTGATCCCGTGCTGCTTTTGACCTAAGTATCTCTGCAGCTTCTGGCAACTGTCCAGGTGGAATGGCACCTTGGATTTCAAAACGTGCATCGCCAAGGTCTACCTGCTTAGTTACTAGCCAATATAAGGGAGCTTTCTCATAAACTGTATACTTATATGTATGAGCCCATTGGCTAGCATTCGGAAATTGTACAGTGCGATGTGTGTACAAATTTACGCTG
>JAHBAR020000037.1 GCA_018500015.2 Candidatus Kerfeldbacteria bacterium
ACACTCTACTCCAGTACACAACACCAGAGTGTTGCGAAGGTATTGAACCATTACGAAAAAGTTGACTATTTTGTGAATATATGGTATAGTATATATTAATATGTCAGATTCTATTCTGGATCGCGTACTTTCGCGAAGAGAGGACCAAGAAAAAGAGGCCTTTGATGCAGTAGATTGTGTGGCGCAGGTGTTAAAGCTTGTGTCCACAAAGGAGGCTGATATTTTGCGCCGACGATATGGACTGCGCGAAGAAGGGGCTGAAACCCTTGAAAAAATCGGCCTTGCGTATGAGGTAACGCGCGAACGCATCCGTCAGATTGAGCATCAAGCTCTTGATCAGCTGCGTTCCTCGGTGCATGCTAACGATTTTCTTGCGGGGGTTGAACGCCTTGTGGTTTCTTTACTCAACACACATGGTGGCATCTTAGCTGAGGAGTATATGTATGAATTGCTACTCGGTATGAGTAAAGATGTGCCACTGTACCGTCGTTGTCTTACCTTTTTGCTTAACCAAGTGTGCACCGATGCTATTGAAGAGGTGCAAGCCTCGCAGAATTTTAAAGCTGGATGGAAATTGCACACAACTTCACTTGCGTATATCGAAAACGCCATTCAAGAGTTATCAAATTTGTGCGAACACTCGGGCATCCCATTAACTCTAGCCGCACTCATTGAGGCTTTTCAACAGACAACTCTCTATGCGCAACATCCGGCTGTGTTCACTGAACATGCCGTCACCTCCATTATTGGCATTTCAAAACATATCGGCAAAAATCCGTTTGACGAGTATGGTTTGATTACATGGGGGCTGATCTCTCCAAAGCGCATGAATGATCGTGTATATATGGTGCTTAAAAAAGAAGGGAAGCCAATGCATTTTGAGGAGATTGCAGAACGCATCAGCAAAATTTTTAAAAAACGTGCATACCCACCAACCGTCCACAACGAATTGATCCTCAATGATCAGTACGTTCTTGTTGGTCGCGGATTGTACGCACTGAAAGAGTGGGGATATTCAGAAGGTGTGGTGTCCGAAGTGTTGCGCGACATTTTGCGACAAGCGCATAAGCCCATGAGCAAGGTGGATTTGGTCAACGCAGTGCTTTCTCAACGCATGGTGAAAAAAAATACTATTCTCTTGGCACTTTCTGACAAAACGCTCTTCCACAAAACACGTGAGGGGTTGTATACTATAGCCGCATCTGAGCAGCCGATTAATGCGCACACCTCATGAACGCCATCATCGATTTTTTTTCTTCATTTACCATAAATAGTCCTTTGGATATTGTCTGGCTGCTCCTGAGAAATGGAGCGCTTATTATACTGTTTCCATTGTTTGTAAAGTTTGCGTGGGACTCTTGGCACATTTATATTAACGAGCTCTACCACCACCATAAAAAAGCGGTGTTGCTCGCGATTGATGTTCCAAAGCTTACTGAGCAGAGCATGAAAGCCATTGAGCAGATCGTTACCGCTTTGCATGGCGTGCACAATGGTCCTGATGGCAAACAAAAACATTGGACCGGTTTTGTGCAGGACAGTTTTTCTTTGGAGATTGTGAGTATTGATGGGTACATTCAATACTTTATTCGCTGTGACGATTATAGTGTTGATCTGGTGAAGGCCGCTATTTTTGCGCAGTATCCTGACGCTGAAATTATTGAGGTGGAGGATTATGTGAAAAGTGTTCCGACCCACTTTCCAAACCAAACGCATGACATGTGGGGATGCGAGTTTGTGCTGGCAAAGCATGGGATGTATCCACTAAAAACGTATGAACATTTTGAGCACTCATTGAGTGGTACGTTTGCTGACCCGTTATCTGACCTTCTTGAAACTCTCAACCGTGCACGCCCGGGTGAACAAGTGTGGATCCAGATGCTCATTACACCTGAGGGCGATCATTTTCGTGAACACGCACAGCACGAACTTGATGCACTTATTGGAAAAGAGCATGAGCACAAAACCAGTTGGATAGAGCGTATTTCAGATGTGCCACTACAAACACTCGGTGCCGTCTCTGATGCTATTTTTGCTGATGGTGGTGTTGGAAAGCCTGAAGCAAATAGTCGTCCGCCACAAGGGCCAAATAAGCTCGGCAACTATTCGCAAATGTCGGCTGGTGAACAGATTGTTATTCAGGAAGTTCAAAAAAAACTTGGTCGACTGGTATTTGAATCAAAAATCCGTTTTGTGTATACAGCACCACTGGGTAAGCTTGATCCGGGTCGTGTGGTGCTGCCGGTGATTGGCGCGTTTAAACAATTTAATGCTTTGGATCTGAATCAGTTGGTGATTGATGGGCATAATGTTACCGCAGGCCCTGTCTGGTTTCGGGTGAAGCAGCGTTTGGATAGTCGCAAAAGTCACATCATGCATTTATATAAACACCGTAACAACGAAGAGGGTGCTCAGCCTTTTGTGCTCTCAACCGTTGAGCTCGCGACCCTTTTTCACTTTCCAACAGAAAACGTCCGCGCGCCGCTGGTGTCTAAAACAGAGTCGAAAAAAGTTCAAGCTCCTTCACGTCTACCAATCGAAAATCCGTTTCATCAATTTCGTGTACCCACGGACACTGCGACACCTGTGCCACAGGATGCGCATGATGCGCCAGACAAGGACAGCGCTGCTCACAATGGCCTTGCACACTCTATGAAAGGATTGCCTCCGGGAATACAGGCTATACGCACACTCGAGAACGAGCATGTTTCAAAACGAAGCAGCTATATTCCGGCCGCACCCACAGCGCCGGCGACGCAACAGCCGATGCAGCAACCAGCCTCAACCGAACACACATCTTCAACTCCGCATAATTTACCTCTTGGATAGGTATGGACTCTCACAAAGAAACACAAACAGAACAGATCAACACAGCGCCAAAACACGACATCACATTTTTTGCGCAAACAAATTTTCGCAACGAGCAGCGTCGCTTTGGTGTGAAGCGTGACGATCGCCGCCGCCACATGTACGTGATCGGTAAAACAGGTATGGGCAAATCAACATTGCTCGAGAATATGATTATTCAGGACATCCAAAACGGTGAAGGTGTTGCTGTTGTTGATCCTCACGGCGACTTGGTTGAAAAAGTGGTGAAGTATATACCATCGCATCGTATTAATGATGTGGTGTACTTTAACCCGGCAGATACAGAGTTTCCCATTGCATTTAACATTTTGGAAAACGTCAGCGCTGAATACAAGCACCTTGTTTCAAACGGTTTGGTTGGTGTGTTTAAAAAAATCTGGGCCGACTCTTGGGGGCCTCGTTTGGAATATATTTTAATTAACACCATTCTCGCATTACTTGAGTATCCGGGTTCAACACTGTTAGGTGTAACACGCATGTTAGTGGATCCAAAGTATCGTAAAAAAATCATTCGCAATATTTCCGACCCTGTAGTTAAAGCATTTTGGGTGAGTGAGTACAACAACTATACTGAAAAATTTCGTAATGAAGCGATTGCTCCAATTCAAAATAAGGTTGGTCAGTTTTTATCCTCTTCTCTTATTCGTAATATTGTAGGGCAAACACGCAGCACTATTGACATGCGTGAGATCATGGACTCAGGAAAAATTTTACTGATGAATTTATCAAAAGGAAGAATTGGTGAAGAAAACGCAGCACTGCTCGGTGCCATGATGATTACAAAGATTCAACTCGCGGCAATGAGTCGCGTTGATATTGAAGAGAAGGATCGTAAAGATTTTTTCTTGTACGTTGATGAGTTCCAAAATTTTTCTACAGAGTCATTTGCCAATATTTTGTCTGAAGCGCGTAAATACCGTTTATGCTTAACCATGGCGCATCAATATATTGAACAACTGAGCGACGAAGTGCGAGCCGCCGTGTTTGGTAATGTGGGCACGATGATCGCATTCCGTGTGGGCGCAACAGATGCTGAAGAGTTTGAAAAAGAGTTTCAACCGGTGTTTACGGCAGAAGATATGGTTACGCTTCCTGCGCACCACATCTATTTGCGTTTGATGATTGATGGTGTTACCTCGGAACCGTTTTCTGCAAGCACGCTTGGCCCGATTGAGGGTGAGACACCTAATCGTGAGAAGGTGATTACGGTTTCCCGTGAACGGTATGGACGTGGTCGTGAGGTTATTGAAGAAAAAATTCGCAAATGGGCGGCGCACACTACCGGTGGTGAAGATGGAGCGAGTGAGGATGATGAATTTGATGACGCAGCGCCGTCTGTTCCTGTTGAAGCACCAGCTCTTCCGCCTGTTCCTGTCCTGCGTGAAGAGCAACCGGTTGTACACGGCGTGTCAACGCACATTAATCTTCTTGAATCATTTGCTCCAACTAGGCCAACAATGGATGCTGTCCCATTGCCTCCTGTGCAAAAACAAGAGCCAGAGCGTGTATTTGATTCACTTTATGACGCGCTTCAGGCTATTCCGCAATTTGAAGGTGCGGTTGAAAAACAACCACAACAGCAACCACAGGCATCTCAGCAGGGCCCATCATCAAGCACGAAGAAAAAACGTAAACGCAACCGTAAACGCAAACGAAAGAGCTCTGGTGATGGCGGACAAAAACCTCTTGATCCCGGTCAGTCAGTTCACTTCTAGCACACACTGTGCTAAGATGTTCAGCAACTCCTCTCTGCCGTGTTTCTATTGATGCAGAGAGTATCCTCACAATTGAGTGTGGCAATATGCATCGGCTTTCTCGCCGGTGTTGTTGTATATACACTGCTCAATGTGTGGGTGTTGGTAGTGGCATGCCTAGGTTGTGCAGCCGCGTCTCTGTGTGTTCGTCGAGTCATGATGTGGGTTGTGGTATTAAGCGTGTTGTGCGGGGTTGGGTATGCTGCGCTACGTACGCCGCAGATAGCACACACATTTTCTGTAACAGAAGGGGTAATTACCTCTCTCAAAGAGCAGAGTGAATCGCGGCAAGTATTTAGAGTTCGCAGTGCTCACGGCGTAGTGCAAGTGACAGCTCCACCAGCGCCTCTACTCGAGCTTCATGATACGGTGAAGATGAATTGTGAGGCACAGCGCCCTTCATCAACAACCTTTGCGTACGAACAGTATTTATGGTCGCAAGGGGTCACGCATGTGTGCCGTGTATGGAGCGTTGATGTGCAGTACAGCGCAGAGGATATGCGCTCGAGGATGTTTGCATTTCAGCGAGCGATGATTGACCGTGTGCAGCGGTCGCTAGATGAGCCGGCCAGCAGCCTCGTACTCTCCATGGTGTTTGGTGATGAGACGTATTTGAGCGATACGCTAGTGAATGATTTTAGAACAACAGGGCTAACCCATGTCCTTGTGGTATCTGGCATGCAAATTATCGTGTTGCTTCAAGTCATTGAATGGCTTGGAGTACGGGCAAGACTGTCGCGTGTTCAACGTTTTCTTTTTTTGTGCGCTATTGCGTGTTGGTATGTCATGCTCACAGGAGCTCAAGCCTCTATTGTGCGCGCCGCACTTACTATTGGTGTTGCCTATGCATTGCGCATGTGTGGTAGGGTGCGAGGAAATGCCGGTCGTATTATTGTATATGCAGCCACAGTGATGACCCTTGTGCATGTGTATCAACCGGTGTATGACGTGGGATTTCAGCTTTCGTTTGCTGCTACTTTTGGGTTGTTATCCATCGCTCCATATATAGCCAAGCGCATACAATCCGTTGTGCCCACTCTATTTGCACAACCCATAGCCCAAAGCGTTGGCGCTAGTGTGTGTTCGATGTTAGTGGTTGCGTTTCATTTTCGTACACTCTCTCTTGTTGGTATTTTTGCTAATATTCTTTTGGCGCACATCTGGAGTATGGTCACGCTGGCAGGGTTTGTATGGAGTTGTGCGGCAATGATTTTTCCATCAACTCTCTCGATGGTGCAACTTCCATTCACATTGTGTTTTCGTATTCTCGCGTGGTGCGTTCATGCACTCGCTTCGATTCCATATGCATCTCTTTCTTTCTAAATATATGAACTATCGCGCTCGCTCACTTACGCTTTTTATCAGTATTGTTGTACTGTGCTGCACAACAATGTATGGCCTTGCGATGCATTGGCATACTACTCGCTCTCCGCAACGCATGACTGTAACCATGCTCGACATTGGTCAGGGCGATGCGTTGTATGTGCGTTTTGGAGATGGGAGTGACATGCTCATTGATGCGAGCCCCGATCGTTCAGTGCTGACAGAGCTTGCAGAGGTGATGCCGTGGTGGGATCGTACAATAGACACTCTTATTCTTACACATCCGGATAGCGACCACATTGCCGGCGCTCATGCGGTTATGCAGCAGTATACTATCGGACGTATTTTTGATTGTGGTTTGCGCGATAAACATACCGAAACCGTTAAGCGTGTGTATGATGATATTCGAGAGCAGGACATTTCTTTGCAGAGCGTATACGCTGGTGATCAATTCGATATTCCATCAGGTGAGCAGATTCATATCTTGTCACCAAAGGCGCTTGTTCCACAGTCTGAAAAAGATTCCAACAGCTGTTCGCTGGTGTTCACCATTTCTGATCAGAATGCCACTGTACTTTTTACCGGCGATGCGCCTGCTGAGATCGAAGAGCAACTTGTAACGCGTGATAGTACGATACTTGATGTTGACGTGCTGAAGGTCGCGCATCATGGAAGCAATACCTCGAGTGTGCAATCGTTTCTTGATGCTGTGACACCATCAATTGCGCTCATTTCAGTTGGTGAGCATAACAGTTATCACCATCCGCATCCAAGCGTGATCTCGCGTTTGAAAAAAACTGGCGCTCAGATTTTCAGCACAGTTGATGATGGTCGTGTGAGGTGTGTAAGTACAGGTGAGATGTTTGAATGTAGGGGAGAGTAGTTCTCCTATGGCGCGTAGGAGGAAAAGTTGGTATACTCCTATACGTTGAATTTGTGATATGATGAATTTATGAACACACATACACGCAGCATTCACCGTCGACAGAGTTCCGGTGTTCGTGTGCCCGCACACGTACCTATTGCTGAACGTCGAAGATACATATACTCCTACTCCACGGTGACTCGAGGAACTGGTCGGCTCATGCTCATGGCAGGCGATCAAAAAATTGAACATCTCAACGCTGATTTTTATGGCAAAGGTATTCATCAGGACGACTCAAATCCCGAGCATCTTTTTCAAATAGCGCACAAAGGCGATGTTGGTTGCTTGGCGACGCAGCATGGACTTATTGCAGCATATGGAATGGACTATCCTGATGTTCCGTATCTGGTAAAGATGAACGCCAAGACCGATATTGTTCCAACTGCGCAAGCTGAGCCGCTCTCTAAGGCGCTCTGTTCACTCGATGATGTCATTCGGCTGCGCCAATACGGTAAGTTAAATATTGTGGGCATTGGATACACCATTTATTTTGGTTCAGAACATGAAAGCGAAATGCTTGCTGAAGCTGGGAAACTCATTGCCGCCGCTCATGCTCTTGGTATGATTGCTGTTGTGTGGGCATATCCGCGCGGTAAGGCCGTACAACAAGAAAAAGATGCCCACCTCATTGCTGGGGTTGCAGGAGCGTGCGCTTCACTCGGGGCTGATTTTGTAAAAGTGAACATGCCTACAGAAGGTGCTGCGGCATTGCATGAGGCTTCTCAAGCCGCAGGACGATCAGGTGTAGTTGTCTCGGGTGGAGGCACTTTGGGTACAAAGGAATTTTTGCAACATACCTATGATACGATCCATCTTGGTGGGGCTCGTGGTTCTGCTACTGGTCGTAACATTCATCAAAAATCACTCACCGAAGCTGTGGCAATAACAAAGGCGCTTTCCGCCATCGTCTACAAAAACGCCTCAGTTGATTCGGCGCATGATTTGTATACTCATTCATTGTAATTTTTATGGATACACATCAGCCACTTTCTCGAAAAGAACTTCGTCAACAAGAACGTGAACGTAAGCATGCCGATCAACAACACCAGCTCCGTGCTCAAAAAATGAAAAAGCGTGCTATTGCACTCACCGTTGTTGTTCTTGTCATTGCCGCCGTTATTGGTTTGGTCATGCTTCAACAACAAAAACTCAACATCGTAAATGTTACTCCTGATCCGTCCAAAGGCTCTGCGCAGGCAACAGTGGTTGTTGCCGAGTATGCCGATTTCCAATGTCCATCATGTGCAGCTAGCGCGCCGGTGGTTGAGGCGCTGGTCGCAGAGTACGGTGATGCTGTTCGTTTTGAATACAATGATTTTCCACTTCCTCAGCATGAGTATGCTCTTGATGCAGCCATTGCCGCGCAGTGTGCTTTTGATCAGGGAAAGTTTTTTGAACTTCATGACATCTTATTCGACAAGCAAAGTGAGTGGTCAAATGCACTGACTCACGACTCTGCGCAAGCTACTATGCGTGCATACGCTGAAACTCTAGCACTTGATATGACAGCATTTGATTCCTGTGTCGTAAGCCCTGAAATTTCAAAACGCATAGACGAAGATATGATTGAGGCGCGTGCAGCCGGAGTAAACAGCACGCCGACATTTTTTGTAAATGGAAAGCGTGTTACCGACACTCCATTTTCTGTGAATGTAAAGAAAGCTATCGATGAAGCGCTTGCTGAATAAAGATCACCTTACGCACCCCTTCGTATTTCTCTTTTGCAGAGTTGTGGTTGGTGGGGTTTTTCTGTTTTTTGGAGTTGCAAAGGCGATTGAACCGCAGCAATCTTTTTATGCTTCGATTCGCGCGTACGAAATGCTCCCTGATGTTATAGTGCCAACGTTTGCAACCGTCATTCTTGTTGCGGAAATCGTTTTTGGACTCGGTGTACTTCTGGGATTCTATGCTCGGGTGAGCAATTGGGCGCTTGTTATCCTGCTCGCGATGTTCATTATTGCGATTGCACAAGCAATGATTCGTGGATTATATTTACCCGACTGTGGGTGTTCCGGTTCCTTTATACAGATGGGCGAAACGCCACGTGAAGTGTTGAGCCGTGATCTGCTATTGCTTGGGTGTGCACTGTGGTTGTCTATTAAAGATAAAGCCCGCCGCTATTCACTTGATTCTGTGTTGTCATAAATTCATGGAGTGCGGTATACTCCACCGGGAAATCTAAATATTTTTTATGACATACGATCTTATTATTATTGGTGGAAGCGCCGCAGGAAGCGCCGCAGCTGTGTATGCCGCGCGTCGCAAACTCAACTTGTTGATGATCTCAGAGGATTTTGGTGGAGAGGTTGCAAATTCAGGTGAGGTATGGAATTATCCCGGCATTGTGCAGACCACAGGGTTTGAGCTCGCAGAACAATTCAAGAAACACATTCAGGCCAATGGTGTTGAGCCAGTGTTGCACACGCGTGTGCAACGGATTGTAAAAGGGGATGATGGTGTGTTTACTCTACACGCCATGCGTTCGGGTGAGGCTGTGGAGTACCAAGCGAAATC
>JAHBAR020000029.1 GCA_018500015.2 Candidatus Kerfeldbacteria bacterium
ACATACTACAATACACAACGATTACACATGGGACTTGGGTGCAACACACCCATGGAAGTGGTGCATGAAGTGTTGCGAAGGTCTTGACTATGGGACGGTTGCGCGAATAGGATTTATGAGTGATTATTTTTTGTTTTTATAGTTCCAAAAAAAGTTCGCAATAAGGATCCAACACAGAATAGAAAGGTCATTTTTAAAATAGGGCACATCAACAAGTCCGTAGACGAGTATACTTATTGCAACGGCCACGAGCGGCCACGAGCGTTGTTGGGCTTTGAGAATATAGACAATACATGCGATGAATAGCGCGCAGAGCCATACTACGCCCCCAATACCAAACTGAGCCCAAAAATCTAAAACGTTATTGTGTGCGTATTCGAGGAGTTCAACATGTGACGGAAGTCGGTATTGGTTGTATGCAGCCGGAAAATTTGCAAGGCCGGCACCTAGCAGCGGTTGGTGCGTCAGGAGATTGAGTGTTCCGTGCCATAGAGCTCTGCGCACATCACCCGATGTGTCACGCAAAGTAACAATCGCTTGTAATGAGGGTATAAGGAGTGTTGCGATTGTTCCGCATAGAGCCAGTATTGTGGCAACAATGTATGCGCGATAAGCAAGTAGCAGCACAAAGAGTGCGGCGAGTACACTCACGAGCGCACCGTCTGAGCGTGAAAGCACAATAGCAAAACAAAAAAGCGCCGTGCAACAGAGAAGAAGAGTTCGAAAGCGTTTGTGCTCAAATGACCATCCTAGGCACAGTGTTGTGAGTGGTGCGAGAAACAGTCCAACCGCGTTTGGATACCCATACACTGCTGTTGTACGTATATTGCCGACGACATTCCATGGTTCAGGGATACCAGTGTGTGTGAAATATTGGACAATGCAGAGGATGCTGATGACAACGCCGGAGCATAGCATAGCGCTCCACAGGTATCGCCACTCTTTTTCCTGTGTAAACGTAAGCAGAACACAGAGCCCAACGAGCACGGGCTCAACACAATACGCTTTCCATATACCAGCCGCTTGTGTGAATGCTGGGGATGCAATGCAGGCGAGTGTGCTGATATACAGAAATGCACTTGCATAGAGGAGAAAGGTTGAGTGTTTGCGTATAGTGCGTATGCGTGCGCGTACCAGCACTCCACATACCACCCCAAGTACACACATTTCCAACACTGTTGTGGGCATCGAAAACACATCGCCTCGCACAACATAGAGAGGGAGTGTTGCTCCAAGAGCTATAAGCGACCACTGAGGTTGCTTAAAAGCAGAGACGAGCGCAATGCAGAATATTAAAATAAAAAATAGTGTCATCGATGTTGCTTTGATAGTATGATATTTTGTAGAGCAACCATGCAGCCTATCACAAACCACACATGCATGATGTAGAGAATTGAGAAGGTGTTATATTGCACGAGTATGCCTACAAACGCTGCAGTGAGGCCGGCAAGTGTTGCAGATAAAAACGCATTGTACGCATACATAAGCGCCTTTAGAGAACGCATGATGACGGATATAAAAAGCGCGCTCATAGTTATGAGTCCAAGCACGCCATTTTCCGCGAGTAACTCTAAGTATTCATTGTTGACGATGTTCCATCCATCAGCCGGAATCACATATGGATGAATGCTTGCAAACGGACCAAAGCCTCCCGGACCAACACCAAGCCATGGATGTTGCATGAATGCTTGGATTGCGATTTCGTACATGTGGATACGTTCATTGTATGACGCTCCAGAAAATAAATTGGTGACATGCTCCAGCGCTTGCTGAAGCACCGAACCATCAGATAATACTGAAAAAGCAACGCCGCCAAAAAAAATGGCAATAATGGCAGACACAATTGTGCGTGGTTGTACAAGAGTACGTATATGCAGTACTGCAAGCGTTGCAATGGAAGCGGCACATGCTATATACCCACCACGCGCAACTGTGAGTAGTAATGCGAGATAGCCTGCGCCGAGCATTGGTATAAGATACTTTAGTGGAACATGCGTTTTTTTACTCAAAAAGTATGAGGTGAGAATACTGAGTGGAATAAGTAGGTAGTTGGCGAAGTAGAGAGGTTCCAGTGCGGTTGATTGTAAACGTGGAAAGCCTAAAATTTCTTTGGGTATACAGTGTGCGCAAGCCGGTCAGTGATTGTGGCAAGCCGATCCAATCACCAGCCCATTGATAGAGACCAAACAGTACGACGAGAATATATGCGGCGCATCCAGCTTTTACAATAATGCGCACATCGTTTTCATTGCGAACAAGAATGGGGACAAGTAATGATACCGCGCATGTGAATACTGTGAACGCTGCAACAAGTGTGGAGCGTTCGACGTTGAATGCATTAAGTATGCTCCAGAGCGAGAGTATAAAAAACAGCAGTAGAAGAGGGGCATGAGGAAGTTTTGGAAGAGATATTTTTTTGCGCAGTATCATTTCGCCCGCAACGACACAGAGCGCAAGTGCAACAAGTTGCGAAGGGCGAATGGTGATGCCTGAAATGTCGACAGAGCCTAATCGTTCAAATGGAATACAGAAGCTGAGTAATGCGATACCCCTTCGGACATCGCGATCAATGAACACTATGACAAAGCATGCAATAAAAAAACCAACGAGCATGAGTGGTGCTACGTATCCGCTTGCAAGGCCGATAGCATAGCAGATGAAAATGATTCCTGCGATTTCGAGAACAGGTCGAATGCTGCGCCAAAACATGGCCTTAGTATGCTCTAAAATCCCTGCTTTTTCAAGCATTACGCTCAAATACGGATTTGAGAATGGTGTGCACAGAGGCGCTGGAGCGTTCCCATGAAAAAGTTGCTGCTGTCTTTAGAGCCTTGTGTTGTAATTCAGTTCGTGCTGCATCATCATTAATTAGAATTTCCATCCGTATACGCATTTCTTGAATGTTGAGTGGATCAAACTGTAGGCCGGCTTCGCCTACAACTTCGGGGAGAGATGTTGTGTGTGAAACTGCAACAGCAGCGCCACATTGCATAGCTTCAAGTGCAGGAAGTCCAAATCCTTCGAATATCGATGGAAGCATAACGCCGGTACATGTGTTATACAGCACTATCAAATCTTCTTGAGTAACGTACTCAAGAATTCGCACATGGTCTTTGAGGTGGTACTTATCAATTGTACGAAATATATCTTCGTAGTCCCACCCTTTTTTCCCAACAATGACGAGAATATGATCCTGTCGTTTTGCATGCGCAAAGGCCTCAATGAGACGAGCGATGTTTTTTCTTGGTTCGAGTGTACCAACGGTGAGTAAGAACGGGTTGTCGATATGGAGTCGTTTGAGTGTGTCAGCGCATAAACGTGCATCACGTATAGGCTTGAAGCGTGGATCGGTTGCAGGAGGTGCCACGGTAATTTTTTTCTCAGAAATACCAAGCTGTGTGATGAGGTCGTGTTTGGTGTATTCCGAAATAGCGATGATGTGTGAGGCGCGCTTGATAGAACGTGGAAGTACTGTGCGCCAGTAGTAACGTGCAAGCTTACTAAAACGTTCGGGGTAGTGCACACCGTATATATCGTGCACAGTCATCACAACAGGTTTATGAAATACTGGTGCGGAAAATGCCGTAGTGTAGAGCACGTCAATATGTTTTGTCAGAAATGCAAGCGGGATACCAATTTGATCCCAGAGAATACGTTCAGGCGTGCGCAAGTTGCGATGGATACGGTCAAGTGTGACAAGTTCAATATCTGAAAAATGAGTGAGCGCAGTCACCATTGAGTCAGTATAAAAGCCGAGCCCACTTTTTTGTCCAGCTGTTGATGCAAGGTCAATGCCAACTCTCATAGTATCTTTGATTATTCTCCTCGCTTAATAAGTGATTTTATTTCTGAGATCGATGTTGCACGAAACAATACAATCAGTGCTCCGTATACACACGCGCCAATGAGTGTAAGCAACGCAACGCTCGCGCCATCTTGAAGTGTCGTTTGTGATACGAATGTCGCAACAGTTTTTTGTATCTGCGAAGAAAGAAGTGAAACGATACTACCCATCACAATTGATGCCGCAGCAATTTTTACGATGGTCATGTAGTCAATACTGAAACTCACCACATGGCGTACAAGGAAGAATGCGATAAGCGCAACAGAAATTTCGGAATACACCGTCACCCACGCAGCGCCGTAGATACTGAAACGTGGAATGAAGATAAAGTAAAAGCAGAGCGCTGTTATCGCGATACACGCGTACCCCCACATCATGTTGCGTTGTCTGTCTAAAGCTACGACTACGTATCCAAAGAGCGTGCCAAAAAAGATGCCGCCTGTGGCAATGCTGAGAATCGCAAGGATGCTCCCTGACTGTGTAAAATCGCGCCCAGCGATGAAGTGCATGATTGGTGTTGGGATAGCAAGAAGACCAGCGACAATAGGAAGCGCAAGCATGCTGATCGCGTTCGTTGCTTGGCGAATAAGTTTTTTTACGTTTTCTACATGACCACTTTGCCATTGATGAGTGATGGGGTTGAGCATGAGGCCTGTAAACATTGCAGGAAACGTGATGAGTACCTCAAGAATTTTATATGGAGCACCGTAGATGCCGATTGGCTGCTGACTTTTTTCAAATAATGAAAGAACAATAATATCGCCCCGGAAATAGAGCAGAACAAGGGCAACGGAAACAGCGACTGGCCACGCCTCAAGAAGGAGATGACGCATGATTTTGGTGTTCCAGTGAAAGCGCATGGTGATATATGTGCGCGAGGCGACAAGCAAGACGATGGTGCTCAGCATTGTTGAAAGCGAGAGTGCACCCACAATACCAAGCATACCGAGGTTGAGCGCTGTGACGATCACGAGTCCACTAAGCAGCGCAACTTTGTTGATGATTTCCCCAAGTGCAATCCAATACGAAACAAAGAATTTTTGAAACACTGCAGAGAAGAGTTGGTTCATCGAGACACCAAATGCAAAGAGCGTTGCGATGGTTGCGCCCACGATGATTTCGGTGGTGTAGAGCTTTGAGAAAGCGCCTAAGATGATTGCGGTGATTGGGGTACAGAGCAAAAAAATAGCTGCCGATACAATGCGTAGAGTGAAGAGCGCATGAATTGTTGTTTCAGGTTCATGAGGTGAGGCTAGTTTTTTGATGAGCAGTACGTATAATCCCAGGTCCATGAGTGTGCCAAAGATCTGCACAAGCGAAAGAATGGTTGTGTATGCACCGAAGCGAGTATCGCCAAGATAGCGAAAAATCATCCCGGCGCTTATGAGCGAAAGGATGGTACCGGCAAGTTTTCCTCCAATTTGGATGGCTGTATTTTGTGCAACTTGTTGTTTCAGAGACCCTGTCATAGTGAATGAAATGATACCTTTTATTAACCTAAAAAACAACAAGATTGCCACGTCGCACTTCGTGCTCCGAGCTCATGACAAACCCTCCGCCTGTCATTGCGAGGAGACACGTCACTCGCGAGTGACGTGTCGACGAAGCAATCTTGTTGTTTGGTCTAGAAAAAGACCGTCTATTGAACGGTCTTTTTTTTGCTTCGTATCCACTCGATAATTGGAGGGAGAAGTGAGAGGCCGATGATAGCAAAGATGACGAGCGTAAAGTTATGTGCAACAGCAGGAATGTTTCCAAAGAAGAAACCGAGGAGTGTAAAGAGTGTTGTCCAGATAATGCCGCCAATGATGTTGTAACTGATAAACGTACGATAGTGCATGTTACCAATGCCGGCAACAAACGGAGCAAATGTGCGCACGATAGGAACGAAGCGTGCCATGATAATCATCTTTGCGCCATGTTTGGTGTAAAACGCCTCCGTTTTTTTTAGGTGTTCTTGTTTTATGAACCGTGAATTGAGTGAGAAAGCTTTTTTCCCAATACGTTTGCCGATAGCATAATTCACAGAGTCGCCAAGAATCGCTGCAACAGTCGTCAGTGGCCACAGAATAAAAATAGAAAGATCGCCGCGTGCCGCAAATGCCCCAAGAGCAAAGAGTAGAGAATCGCCGGGGAGAATAGGTGCTACCACAAGGCCTGTTTCAGCAAAGATAATAGCAAACACAATGATGTATGTTGTTGGGCCAGTTGCTGCGATGATGTTGCTTAAGTGTTCGTCAATGTGAATGACAAAATCAAATATTGAAAAGAGGATATTCATAGTTCTGTTTTTAGTGTTTCATACCCACCTGCTAGGCTCCATGCATCGGTGTAGCCAGCGGTACGTAGCATTTCTGTGGCCATCATTGAGCGTTCGCCATGCGCGCAGTAGAGGATAATTTTTTCGTTTTTGCTTGGCAGCTTCTCAGGAAATTCTGCGGCAAATTTTGAGAGCGTGATAAACTCAGCGCCATTCACATGCGCACCGTTGAACTCTGGTATGGTGCGAACGTCAACAAGACGATGTGGTGTGCCGTGCGCGCGCAACCGAAGATAGTCCTTTGTGGATATTTCCCATTCAAACATAGTTTTTTGTTAGGCAGCCTGAGCTGCTTGACCAGCACTGATTGCTTCAGCGATACGATCAGTTACTTTCGTTGTATTTTCAAAACCTGGGAGCAATGCCAAGCTGTGATTTACATTTTTGTCGACAGCAGCAAGTCCATCTTCGCCTTCGAACAATGTTTTGATGACGTAGTTGGTGTCTTCTTCAGGCTTTGTACCTTGACCGACTGGTGTCCAGAATTTTTCGACGAGGTAGCGAGCGATGCGTTGTGAAAAATCTGATTCTTCCAATTTCACTTTTGCGATATTGCGGTAAAAAAAGATGTGAATCGACTCTTCAGCGGCAATGCCTTTGAGAATGTGTGTGAGCACAGGGTGGTTGGCGGTTTCCCACAAGCGTTTGTAGCCTTGGAGGGTTGAAAGTTCTTGAATCGCGCCCCATGTCATGTGCACAGCAGAGAAGCGTTTACCCACGAGGTTGGTGATGAACGGTTGAATGAATTTTTGCAGAGAGTAGCTCGCAGGAATTTTAGCGCGCGCTTCATCATACCACTGCTTGCTTGTTGGAAAGCCAGCTTCATTTAGAAAACGATCAAGCAAAGCAGCGTGTTGCAACTCTTCCACTTGCCAGCGATCCATGAATTTGCGAATGATTGGATCTTTGCCTGTTGGTGTCCGCAAAAGCTCTTTGTAGTAGATGTCTGTGAACGCTTCAACGTCGCGCATGTACACCAACACTGGGATGAATTTTTCATCGATGGTGTATTTTGATACATCTTTCCATGGAATAGCGTCAACGAACTCTTTGCTGAGAGCTCGAGTTTGTTTATTGTATTGTTGGAGGATGACCTCTTCGCGCATGCTCATATGACGCAAACGGTATAATATAAATGAAGAAAAGTCAATGAACTGGACCCACTATTTCACCACTTTTCTGTTGACTTTTCAAGGGAAAAATGGCATGATGCGCCCTACTTGTCCCTGTAGCTCAATGGATAGAGCCTACGCCTTCTAAGCGTATGATATATGTTCGATTCATATCGGGGACACAACAATTTTAGGAAATGAACCTTCCACTTCCACAATACGTACACGACACACTCAACGCTTTGCACAATGCTGGCTTTGAAGGTTTTGTTGTTGGCGGAAGTGTGCGTGATTTGTGCATTGGCAGAGAGCCGCACGATTTTGATGTGACGACCAACGCAACGCCGGATCAGATTCAGAAAGTGTTCGCCGATACGCTCTACAACAATTCGTTCGGCACTGTTGCTGTGCGCGTTATAGATAGCGAAGGTGTGAAACACGAGATCGAAGTCACGCCGTATCGCGCGGAAAGTGTGTACACAGATGGTCGACATCCTGATGCTGTGCAGTTTGGTGTATCGCTCGAAGAAGATTTGAAGCGTCGCGATTTTACGATCAACGCGATGGCGTACGATGGCGAGAAGCTTACCGACATGTTCAATGGACAAGAAGACTATCGCGCGAAAATTATTCGTACCGTGGGCAATCCTGAAGAGCGCTTTGCTGAAGACGCGTTGCGTTTGCTTCGCGCATGTCGCTTTGCTGCACAACTTGGATTTCAGCTCGACCTCGCAACTGCGGCTGCGATTGTGCGACTTGCTCCAACGATTCAAAAAGTCTCTGGCGAGCGCATTCGTGATGAGCTGCTTAAAATTCTTGCGAGCGAAGATCCCTTCCGCGGATTTTGGTTACTGCACGTGACTGGCTTGCTTCAATATATTATTCCCGAACTCGAAGAAGGCCTTGGCGTCGGGCAAAACAAACATCACATCTACACCGTCTTCATGCACAATATGCAGGCCATGCAATATTGTCCGAGCGACGATCCGATTGTGATCTTTGCCGCACTTTTGCACGATGTCGGAAAGCCGCGCGTGAAAGAAGGCGATGGCATCGACTCCACATTTCACCAACATGAATACGTCGGTGCGCAGATGGCATACGAAATTGCACAACGTTTGAAATTCTCGCGCAAAGATTGCGAACGCATCGCACACTTGGTGCGACAGCATATGTTCTATTACAACACCGGCGAGATCACTGACGCTGGAGTGCGCCGCATTCTCAAACGCATCGGCAGAGAGAATATCGATGACTTAATGGCGGTCCGCGTTGGCGACCGCATGGGTTCGGGCGTGCAGAAAGAAAAACCGTACAAACTCATCGAGCTCGAACGTCGTATGCGCTTGCTCGAAAAAGATCCGATGGACACCACGATGCTCGCTATCGATGGCAACGACATCATGCAACTCACCGGCATGAAGCCTGGCCGCGAGATTGGTGTTATTCTCAATGCACTTCTCGAAGATGTTCTCGAAGATCCATCGCTCAACACTGTGGAGTATCTGACAAAGAGAGCGAAGGAAATCTACACTAAAATTGTAGAGTGATTTTTGGTACACTCTCTATAAATAAATATTTTTTATATTTTTATGACACTACAACGTCGGATAGTGTTTGGAGGATTTTTGTTTTTCTTTTGCGTCATCTGTTGGTGGTTTTCATTTCAGCGCGATACACAACCGCCGCAATTGAGTGTCGCATTGCGAAATTCTACACATGAACTCAGTGCCGCAGTATTACATGTCACTGCAACAGACAATAAAGCACTGGATGGTTTTTTGAGTTATGATATTGGGGGTATTGTGCAAGGATTGCAAAACGGACTTTTAACGGGGAATTTAAAATCTTTGGAATCTGATATTCCATTTTCAACAGCTACGAGCGAGCAACTCCAGCAACTCAAAGCAATGCAGACAATTCATGTAATAATTACTACGCGTGATAGAGCAGGGAATGTCACAAAGTCTGAAACAGATCTTGCAGCGGAACTTTTTTCTGAATAATTACTTCTCGCTCCTTCTTGTCTTGTCGTGAAATTTTTTGTGCGCTTCACGAAGACCTTTGTCGGTGATGTGTGTGTAGATTTGCGTGGTGGTGATCGACGAATGGCCGAGAAGCGATTGCACAGAGCGAATATCAGCGCCGTTGCGCAAGAGGTCGGTCGCAAAACTGTGACGCATCGTGTGCGGTGTGATTTTTTTCATGATACCAACTTGTTTGGCGTAGCGCTTTACCATGCGTTCGACTGAGCGAGAGGTGAGTGCGATGTCTTCGCCTTCGCGCACTTTGTTTTTTTTCGCGCGATCATGGCTCGTGAATAAATAGAGCGATGTGTCGGTGCGCTTATCGAGATATTTTTTTAACCAATGCTTTGCTTCGTCGGTGAGAAAGACCACGCGTAACTTTGACCCTTTGCCGCGGACAGTAAATTCATCTTGTTTGAGGTTCACTTGATCGCGTCGCAAGTTCGCCGCTTCAGAGACACGAAGTCCTGTTGAGAAGAGTAACTCCAAAATGGCTTTGTCACGCAGTTCAATCATCGAAAGTTCGCTCTTCACAGCGCCTTTTGCATCACGCAATGGAGCTTCGAGCAAACGCAACAGCTCGGATACTTCTAAAAAGTGTACTTCGCGGTCAGGTTCTTTTGCGAGTTCGATTTTTTCAGGCGCTAAAGACTTCACGTCCATCTTTACTAAGTATTTGAGGAAGGTGCGCACAGCGATCATATGATAATTCTGCGTACGTTTGCTTAAGCCCCGCCCAGCTGTGGTGTCGACAAAGCGGTTGAGCCACAAACGATAGCGCTTCACAATGGGGAGTGTAATGTCAGTCGCTTTTTTTACCTCTGCTTCTTTAAAAAATCTGCGCAAATAAAAATCGTAGTTGCGCACCGTGAGCACCGATCGGTTTTTTTCGATTTCCAAATATTCCAAAAATTCTTTTTTGTATACTTCCAACTCGGTCATGGAAATATTTTACGACACATGTGAATCATTGACAATTTAATCAAAAAAAAGGTTGGCTTACATTGTATGGAACAACAACCACGTCCAGTTGAAGGGTGGAGCTCGCGGGAACTTTTGAAAAAACTTGTGCGACAAACCCAAGAAGGAAAATATGGTGTAGAGGCATATGCTGATTTGCCAACAGCTATCCAACTCGATCCAGCCGTAACCGCTCGTGTCAATGAGCTGAGAGGGTTGACGCGTCAACAAGGCGTCGAATTTGGTTTGACAATGTATTATGAGCCAATAGGTAAAAAATACGTTTTGGCACTGAACCTACATCTGCTGTTGCTGTAGACGCTAATCGTGCGATTCAGGGTGTTGTCGAGCCGGGCGCAAGAACTAGCGTGCCACTCATATTGAGTTACGAGATTGATTCAGATGGTGTCAGTGCTTTGCTTGCGCCTGCAAAGCTAGTTCTTCGACAAGCCGTATCGACGCTCAATACCGTTCCTCACCCTAGCAATTTGTTCTATGCTCAAACACCAGCTGGTGATTTGTTGCGCCAATATATTACACGTCCAATCGCGAGCATTTACACACATACAAATGAAGTACCTTTTTCTGGTGGCGCGGTTGCACTCATGCTTCGTGAACTCGATGTTACCCGAACAGGCATGTATATATTGGGACGACCAAGTGGTATTACAGATGCTATTGTGCTGTGTCCTGAGACAGAGCGTTTTGATAATGATACTGCTTCAGAAAATTTTGAACGTTGGGATGAAGCTGTGGATCAACGCATGAGCAAAGTCGTTGGAGATCAATGGACAGCAGAACGTGCAAGTATTTTTACTCGCGTAAATGAAGCCATGCTGAGGTCATTAGCAAAAAAATATCAGTTTGGTTGGTACCGATCTTCTGCTCAAGCGTCATCAGTATTACGAAGAGTGGCTTGATTTTTCTATAAAAAGAGTATACTGTATGTACAAACTTCGGTTTGATTTTTTGATATTTGATAAAAAATTATGCAAAGAAAAGATCAGCGCGTCGGCGTTTTTGTCGATGTGCAAAACATGTATTATTCTAGCCGTGCACTATATGACCAGCGTGTAGACTTTGGTGAAATCTTAAAAGAAGCCATCGGCGACCGACAATGTATTCGCGCGTTCGCGTATGTCATTCAAGCGGAGCAAGAAGATGAATCAACTTTTTTTGACGCGCTTCGAGAACGCGGATTTGAATTGCGTTCAAAACCAATTCAAAATTTTCGCGGTGGCAATCAGAAAGGGGATTGGGACATCGGCATCGCAATGGACATTGTACAAATGCTCCCGAAGCTCGACGTTGTCGTGCTCATTTCAGGCGACGGCGATTTTGCCGAGCTGCTCAAATACATTAAGAGTCGCGGCGCTCGCGCTGAGGTGATGGCGTTTGGTTCATCGGCATCCAGCTTACTTCGCGCTGAAGCTGACGCGGTATTTGACCTCTCCTCAAACACAAAACGCTTCCTTATTCCAAAAAAACATTTCCGCAAAATTCCATCAGCAAAAAAACAAGCGCAGATTTAGATTCGCATGTTGAACCATTACGTTTTTCCGTCCCATAGTCAAGACCTTCGCAACACTTCATGCACCACTTCCATGGGTGTGTTGCACCCAAGTCCCATGTGTAATCGTTGTGTATTGTAGTATGTC
>JAHBAR020000018.1 GCA_018500015.2 Candidatus Kerfeldbacteria bacterium
AGCATGTCATTGGCGCGCTTGAAGACGATCGCGAAAAAGATGTTGCGCGCATGCGTTTCGTTGAAAAGCTTCCATTCCTCGCAATTGCAAAAGAGTTAGGTGTGAGCGAGTCAACTGTGATGCGTTGGATGCCTGACATTGAACAACATTTGAACAACGCGCGAAAATTCCTACAACTCCCAGCAGCAGAGCAAAGTCGTATTCGTGCTGAACGCGCAGAGCGTGAGCAACGAGAACGCGAGCTCAAAGCCGCGGCTATTAATCAAATACAGGATCCACTACGACGCATAATTATGCGGCTGCGATACGATGAAAATCTTACACAAGTAGCTATTGCAGCACGCGTTAGGCGTACAGAGCGTACAGTTCAGCGACAGATGGCAGCGGGTGAAGAAGAGCTCGACCGGCTTACCAAGCGACTACGAGCAGAATAAAAAATAACCGGTATAACCGATTATTTTTCTTTATCGAGAGTTGCGGTATACGCATCCCACACTTTCTTGAATGGCTTGCATGTTTTGAGTAATTCAGTGTAATGCCCTGTTGCGAGCACTCGACCGTTCTCAAAGAACACCACACGGTCAAACAGTGGAAGCAAGTGCAGACGATGAATAGAAGAAAGCACGGTGAGCTCTTTAAATTCTTTGAAGATGTTGGTATAGATCTGCTTTTCATTGAACGGATCGACGCTACTTGTTGGCTCATCAAGAAGCAACAGCTGCTTATCGCGGCTGGCAAGCAAACCACGCGCGAGCGCGAGGCGTTGTTTTTCACCACCAGAAAGGTTTACACCTTTTTCAACCACAGAAGAGTCGTAGCCTTTTGGCAGGCGCGCAACGACGTCGGTAAACTGCGCCAGCTCGGCAACGTGTTCGACAAGTGCGTGCGGATAGTCGATTCCAACGGTGATATTTTCTTCAATGGTTGTTGCAAAGATCTCAGGGTCTTGTGGAATGAGCGCAATACTTTCGTTGATTGACGCAAACCCATGCAATAATGCAGTGCCATCCACAGCCACATGCACTTTTTGCGGCACATACAACCCACGAATCACTTTAAGCAAAGTGGTCTTCCCTGCTCCAGAGTGTCCCACGAACGCGATCTTCTCTCCGCGCTTCATAGAAAGCGACACATCGTCAAGATGAATATGCGTCTCTTCGTCAGGATCATACGAGAACGAAAGATTGCGGATCGCAATTTCTTTCCACTTGTGTGGGAGCTCCTCGCCTTCTGGCATTTCAATCACACCAAATTGACTCGTGATCTCCTCTGCATTTTGAATTGAAGTTTTGTAACGAACCATGTCGCTATACACGTAGGTCATACGGAAGAACATGTCGTTGACGCGCTGCACATACCCATAGAGAATCGACAACGTACCAATAAGAATCACTCCGCCTGCTGTGTATTCACCCCATATATAACTACCAAGAACAATACAGATCAACAACGAAGAAAACATCGATGTCATAAACCACTTTGTCTCATTGATCTTTGCAGCATTCATATACAACTTAAATGGTTGCTGCATTTTTTTGACAATTGCGGAGTGGACCAGTTTTTCAATGCGCAAAATGATTACTGTTGTCACGTTGCTCAGCGTGTCATAAATTTTTGCAGAAATGCCGTTTTCAGCACGATACAAATCTCGATACTTTTTCATCAAGGTACGATCGAACAACATCACCATTGTCATGATCATAAACAACACAATGACAACGATGTAGCTTGATGGTGGATGAAAAATAATTAAAGCAATGTATGAAGCAACTAAACGCACAACAAGCTCAATAACTTGGTATGTATCCTGCGCAAAATCAAAGAGTGCTGATGAAGATTTTTCAACTTTATCAATTGTATCGCCGGAATGATGATCTGCGTGCCATTGTGATGGCAGATGCATGATGCCATTGAGAATGTAATTCTTGTATGCGTTACGAGCGATGAATGCGTTTCTTCGTTCAATAATGCGCGATGGAGCGTGACATGCCCAAAACAGAATGTCGGCGAGAAAGAAGGACGCAACAAGAAGTAAAACAGTGACAATAGTATCAGATGTCACACCATACAGCTGAATCACATTCAGCAGCGCACCAATGATAAGTGGTTCAACCAATATCAAGAGATTTGCTGCAATAAAGAGAACGACTGTGAGAAGAATGTATTTTCGGTTACCTTTTGAGAATCGCCAAAAAAAGCAGAACAAAAATACTATTGGATTATTTTTAAGAAACATAATTGTAATAATAACAGAATTGAACTTTATTTGACGTTTAACATCATTGTGACATCGTCAACGTACTGACCGTTGTGAAGTATCCCATTTGGAATGCGACCAACTTCTGTGAAGCCGAAGCTCTCATACATTTTGCGTGCAACGGCATTGTTGCCAAAGAGATCGAGAATAATGACGCGCATTGGAAGCACGCGCTGTGCTTCATCGAGCACGGTTTTCATCAGCAGCTTGCCATACCCTTGACCGCGAAACTCTTTTGCAAGACTAATACCGAAGACACCTTCTGGAGAATTAGCATGCTCTATTGAAGCAACATCTATATCGGAAACACCGGCGAGTACACCGTCGACAAAAAGCAACCCTTTTACAGAACGCTGTGATTGCATACTGTCTTTGACCCATTCCTCTTCTTGCTGCAGAGTCATCTGCTTGCCTTGAAAAAGAATGAATGTGTGCTCTTGAGAAAGCGTGTTGATGTAGTTTTGCAATGCGGGCGCATCAGCAATGACCGGCGTGCGAATCATCACATCGTGGGCATTGATCGTCTTGTGAAACAAGACGTGGAAATCTTCTGTACGCATATGCAAAAGAACATTGAGAAAGTAGTGAAAATAAACCTATCACTCTTTTTCCTTTATTGTCAAGGCTTTCTGGGTACTGCAAATCCGTTTTCGCTCCAAATCCGATTTGGTGGCAAATCGGATTTGGAGTAAAATCAGGAGCATGACCCTCCTTCTTCTTTCTTTTATCGGCGGGGTGCTGACTGTTGCGAGTCCGTGCGTTTTGCCGATGCTCCCGGTGATTATAGGTAGCGCAACGCTTGCAGAAAACAAACGCAAACCGCTGGTCATCATTTTTTCGTTAGCGCTCTCGATAGTCATCTTTACTCTACTGCTAAAATCGACCACGCTACTCATTAATGTGCCAAGCATGGTGTGGACCACGGTTTCTGGTGTCATCATTTTGATTCTCGGCCTCTCATACCTCTACCCCAATCAATGGACGCGCCTCATGATCGCGCTCAAATTACAACGTGGCTCTGAAGAGATGCTACACAACACATCACGCATCAGCAGCCCGTGGCTCAAAGACGCTCTGACTGGTGCAGCACTCGGACCAGTCTTTTCAAGCTGCAGCCCAACATACTTTTTCGTACTCGCTACAGTATTACCTCAAACATTTGCAGTAGGCTTATTGAACTTGTGCATCTATGCGCTCGGTCTGGCGTTGACACTGCTGGCTATTGCGCGATTTGGTCGACGAGTAACACGCGCACTCGGGTACGCAAGCAACCCGGAAAGCACATTCCGCAAAGCGGTTGGCATCCTGCTCATCATTGTTGGCATCGCAATCGCTACAGGCATTGATAAAAAAATTGAATCTCGGCTGGTCGCGAGCGGACTCAGTGCAACGGGAATTGAAAGTGCGTTGTTAGAAAATTTTCAATTTGAGCGCATCAATGAAACCACCTCCTCAGATGTTGCAATGAATGTACGCGACCCCAAGCTTGCTCCTGAGTTCATTGGGCTCACCAACTGGATGAATAGTGCGCCCCTTACCCTCGCCGAACTTCGTGGCAAAGTGGTGATTATTGATTTTTGGACATACAGTTGTATTAACTGTATCCGCACACTCCCCACTCTGACATCGTGGTACGAAACATACAAAGACGATGGATTCGTCATCGTGGGCATCAGCGCGCCGGAGTTTGCATTTGAGCGCATACCAAGCAATGTCCAAGCTGCGGTAGAAAGGTATGAAATCACATACCCTATCGCACTCGACAACGACTTCCTCACATGGCGGGCGTACGACAACGCCTATTGGCCTGCAAAATATTTTATCGATCGGCAAGGTCGTTTACGGCACACACATTTTGGCGAAGGTGACTACGAAGAAAGTGAAGCAATCATTCGCGCGCTCTTACAAGAAGATGGCGCAACCACTGTTTCTGAAGACATGGTAAGCGGCGATGTTGCGCTTCCAATTAGCAACCTCCAAAGTCCGGAGACGTACCTTGGATATGAGCGCGCAAAAAACTTTGACAACGCTGCACAGCGTACAGCAAACATGGTCGCCACATACTCAAACAACGGTACTCCAAATAATAATCACTGGTCGCTCAATGGCGACTGGAATATTCAGGATGAAAAAATTACCAGCGCATCAGATGATGCCCAGCTTTCGTATACCTTCTCAGCAAAAGATGTGTACCTTGTGATCACGTCCGATGAGGAAGCCGATATTGCCGTGGAGCTTGGTGGACAAGATGTGAACGCAGAAAACGCCGGCGCGGATGTCGCAAACAGCATCATGCATATTGATACAGACAGGCTCTACCATATCGTCTCCCTTCCTTCATTCGCTAGCAAAAAAACACTCACGCTCACAGTGCCAAAAGGGGTGTCACTTCATGCATTCACATTCGGAAGCTAAGCGGCACACGCAACGTCGAGTTGAAAATCGGTAGCAAGCGTTTCAACTGTTTTGGAAGTGTGCTGAACAAGTTTTATAGGCGTGCAAGAGTGTTATTAAATTCTTTTGCTGCATTGACGTATGAAATTTCGGTTTCATCTTCGGGTTTGGTAAACTGCGCACACCAAGAAAGATCGTTAGCAACATGAAACCCAAAATATCCAAGAACGCGCTTTTGAGTCACCAACACTTGACTTGAGTTCCAGTTATGGCCCATCACGATAATTCCTGCGTCAATTTTTTCGAGAATATTTTCTTCACCAAGAGTTGTGTGACGATTCTCAAGCCACGTGAGACGTTCAATCAACTTCTGATAAAAACTGTTCATCTGTCCCCAGCGCACTGAACCAAAAAAAACAACTGAGTCTGATGCGAGTAATTCTTTACTCACTTTCCACAGCTCATCTGTTGGATTGTTGACGGAAGCCCAACAGCGATGGCAATCGCTGGGATTTTTTTCTGCATCTTTGAGCTTTGCATCTTTTGTGCCGCATGAATTTCCTCTTTCTGTCGATACGTTTCCTTCGCACGGAAAAATATTTAACTGCGAAATGTCCAGAATTGTCGCGCTCGGAATTTTTTTTGCGATCGTGTGCGCAAGCTGCGTGCTCTTTGGCATCTCACCACCTTTTTCTCCCGACCAACGATTGGAGGTGGCAAGGAGCAGCGGGCGTTTCTTTGTCTGAAGGTATGCGACCGCATGCTTCACACCTTCCTCAATCTGTGATGCAAATGTGTCCATAGGTATAGAAAGTGTAGCATACATAGCACAAAAACACCGCTCAATTGTAAAAATTAGTTGGCTGGTGGAAATCTCTTGCGCGATACTTGGGCAATAACGGGATCCTCAGGAATATGTGACGTAAGATGAAATTTTGTTTGGTCAACGTCATGCATCAGCATGTGCCCAGCCAACCGTAAACCAGTAGTATGTGCAAGTACGGTTATTGCTTCGCGCAAATTGCCTCCATGTTCAGCGCGCGCGTATGCGAGAATGTAGCGAGGTCCGATATAGTACCATCCGTTTCTTAGAATGCCGCTGTCAACTCCTTCGCCACCTCCTTGAATATGAAAATCTGTTTTGAGTAACGCTTCATCTTTCAATCGCTGCCTAATTTCACTTAACGGAAATGCACCCATTTGATATTGCGCGCTCATTTTAAAGCGCACTAAACGACGTAACTCCGATTCAAGTTGCTGATACATAACTTGCGGAGTTAATTCAGTATCAACCATGGCGGAGAACTACTCTAAAATAACAGCGGCCCCCTCTTCTGCCTCTTGACTCATGAAACCTTTAGGTATTTGTGTAGATTTGTTTTGTACCTCATGTGTTAATTCGTGAATCACAGAATATCGCCAAGATGCCCATGTAACCTTCCAAGCATCTGAAAAACTTGCGGGCAAGCATGAAATTTCTCCACTACTAGACCAAGAAGCAAAATTCAGATCTTTTTCTTGCGATGCATCACGAATAGAAAAGCGTACATGATCTACTGATGCTCCATCTGGCATCATGCCTGTCTCTATAAATATCTTAGTAAATAATTTCTTTGCTTTTTCTGCTTCTTCTTTCACCTCTACATCGTCTTTAGGTGTTGGCATTCCTAATACCTCAGGGTACTGCGTGCTTAAACGCTCCATCTCAGCACGCAATGCAGATGCCTCTTTCTCACAGTGTGCAATAATCTCTTCAGGGGTATCTGTCAAACCCATCCCTTCCAAATATTTCTTCACGCCCTTTTCTCCTAGAATAGCTGGTTGTGCAGGAGCTAAACACTCAAAAAATTGAGCATGGTGACGCTTGACTGCTGCAACATACTCATCCCATTGTCTATCCAAATCAACACTATCACCTCCGGCTTGTTGCCATAGGTTAAACACGTTCTCTTTATTTGCCTGCTCCGTATTTGCCAAAATCATTTCACAAAAACGAACTCGTTCATTATTGCTCTTCCATCCACCTGCCCGTACAAAACCCAACAGTGTTTCAAGTTCTGTATTGTAGGATTGTAAACGTCCAATAATAATTTTGCGTTGATCTTCTGCAGAAAACTTTCGTTCATCGCGGGCAATTTTCAAAAAATTATCTATTCTAATCCACCAATGTTGGGTAAGTGCAAGTGGAACACCGGGTCGCTGAGCAACTTCGTCATAGTACATGTCAGCCTCACTCAACAATGCACGACGTGTGCTGTAGATTGCTAGACGATTCTCTGGAGTGTCCTCTACCTCAGAAAGTAACACGTCGCACTCTTGTGCCAACTCGCGGCACTTACGAGCGTATGTGATCATATTTTTGTCCCATTCGGGCGCTCCAAAATCCTCAACAGTCGCTTCTTGTTTGTGAAACGAACCCATCCATCCTTGTGGCATGGTCCCAGGTACTTGTGCAGCCATTTTACTCAGCCGCTGGGCAATACGCGGATCAATCTTTGAAAAATCAAGACGACGGTCAGTCGATCTTCGTTCTCCTATTCGTGCTTCAGTCATATGTACACCCTACTCTCTTATAATAAAAAATCAAACGGCGTGGAAGCTGGCGCAGGAGGGCAACTACGGCATTGCGGTGTCCGCGACGCTCTGCGGTCACATCAACATCGCCATGCGGTTTCGCCAACTTCACCTGCAGCGCGCAGCTGCCGACGAGTGGAACGAAAGCCTCTGGTGGCTGCGGCTCTCTGAGGGGGCCAACTGGGTGTCGTGGATCATCTTCACGCTCTGTTGGTTCGCCTAAAACCAGTTCTTCCACGGGGTGGGGGTGCTGGTCTGTTTTTTTATACAAAAACTCAAGACGTGCTACACTTACCTGTATAGTATTAATTTTCGCGTATGCCTCAAATCGACATCAATGTATGGGCGGTATTGCTCAGCACGGTCATCTTTATGGTTATCGGCTCAGTGTGGTATTCCCCAAAAGTATTTTACAATACGTGGATAAAGGCCAACGGACTGGATGAAGAAAAGATCAAAACCGGCAGCCCAATGAAATCGATGGGCGGCATGTTTGTTGGCGCATTCATCACTTCTTACATTCTGGCTCATGTGGTGGGATACGCTCAAGCAAATACGTTTGTGGAGGGATTACAAACCGGTTTCTGGATGTGGCTTGGCTTTATCGGTGCAGTCACGATCAGCGAAGTGCTCTTTGCACAGCGCTCATGGAAGGTATGGGGTATCACCAACGGGTACAATTTGATCGCCCTCTTGTGCGCTGGTGTCATACTGGCTCTCTGGAAATAATAGATGTGCATACATGCATATGACTCTCGGCGAATTGGAAAAACGTGTCATGGATATTTTCTGGAGCGCGCAAAGCAACGCTTCTCTTTCTGTGCGCGATGTTTTGGATAGCATAAACCGCGAAAGCTCAGATGCGTACGCATACAACACCATCCTCACCGTCATCACCCACTTGTTTGAGAAAAAAATGCTCAAGCGCCAACCCGCCGGCAAAGCATTTACCTACACAGCGGCATGCTCAAAAACGGATTTTGTTGCGCGTACTTCAAGCAATTTATTTTCGCAAATGGAAAAAGAGTATGGCGCACTTGCTGTTGCCCACTTTGTGCGGTACATGGAAAATGTTGATCCAAAAATTTTAGAGGAGGCGCGTCGACTTATTGAGAAAGAATAGTATGCGTGTCGTGCACTCATTTACCATACAACGTGCATTTGTATACGCCAGTGCGTTCATCGTGCTTGCTGCCGGCGTAATGAGTATCTCTGTCCTTATACAATCTATACAGCTTGCATACTTCAATACGATTGGAAAAACAGCTGTTGTCTGTGGGTGCGAAATCACCAACACAAGCATCCATCCGGCACTGCTCACAGTTGCGATCATTATATCAACAAGCATGATTGCTCTTGCGGTACGTATGCTCATCTTGCTCGCATATACTTTTTTCAAAACACAAAAAACAATCCGTTCATGGGAAGTAGCATCATCACGCCTGATGATGTTTGAAGGGCGTATATTCACATTCACCGTCGTGAAGCTTGATACCCCTCTTCTCTGCAGCGCCGGAATTTTTGACAACGCAATATACATCTCAACACATACGCTCAACACTCTCTCAACACAAGAACTGTTAGCTGCAACGCTCCATGAGCTTGGCCACCTCAAACACCATCATCCATTGCACTTCCAACTTTTCAGCGCACTCACCCGCTCACTCTTTATTTCGCGTACATCACCACTCAACTCCTATCACGCATTTGCACATGAACACACCGCAGACCTCTACGCTCTGCGCTTTGTGCAACGTGGCGCACTTCTCTCTGCGATTACGCATTTTTTTTCCAGTACACCCACTGTCGCTCTTCCACATTTTAGTCTCGAAGAGTCGCGCATCAAGCTTCTCCTTGGGTACGCCGCCCCACAAGCGCCACGGACATTAAATTTCACGGTAATCGCTATTCTCGTCGCTTCAATTGCCACCTTTCTCCCGCTTACACTCTTTGCACGCACAGAATCAATCGCTGAACTTAAAGATCACAACAACCAAAGATGTGCGTACGTCGAACCACCACAGCACACATTCATCTGCATGCAATCACTCGGACAAACATTATTCCTCTACCAAACACAATAACTATGCCTAAATTATTTTTAGACGACCTTCCGCCCCGCTTTGCGTTTTGGATTGGTGTCGCAGCAGGCATCACATTTGTTGCCGCTGTAAGCTGCATTATTCTCCTGCTCATAGTGCTGCGAGGATGACGGTAAGTCGCTCATTGCGCTATACTGCAAGAAAGTATGTTCAAAAAAATCAAAAGATTTTTTAAGGCGCTCGGACCCGGGTTTATTACAGGAGCGTCAGACGACGACCCTTCTGGCATCGCAACCTACTCCCAAACCGGCGCGCAATTTGGCTACTCACAATTGTGGACAGCCTTCTTTTCCACGCCGTTCATGGTGGTAGTCCAAGAGATGTGCGGGCGCATTGGCTTAGTGACAGGGCAAGGACTCGCTGCGGTTATCCGCAACCACTACTCTAAAAAATTGCTCTATTTTTCTGTCGGCATCTTGCTGATTGCCAATACCATCAATATCGGTGCTGACTTAGGTGCAATGGCAGAAGCGGCTCACGTGGTCACTGGCATTCCATTCCCAATTTTAATTTTGCTTATCACCGCTTTCACGCTTGGTTTGGAAATCTTTGTGTCGTATCGCGTGTATGCAAAGTTTTTAAAATACCTCACGCTCTCCTTGCTCACCTATGTCCTTACTGTCTTCTTGATTCAACAAGACTGGGGGCACATTGCTGTTTCAACATTCTTGCCTGCGATCTCATTTAACCACGCATACATTCTCAACATCGTTGCGATTCTTGGCACAACAATCTCTCCATATCTTTTTTTCTGGCAAGCTGATGAAGAGATCGAAGAAAAATTGGTGAAAGAAAAAAAAGAAAGTATAGAAGATGGAATCTCGCGCACAAACAAACGAGAACTCAAACGGATGAGGCTCGATACAACGATCGGGATGCTGTTCTCAAATTGCATCATGTTTTTCATCATTACCACAACAGCCTCAACACTCAATGTGCACGGTATTACAGATATTACGAGCGCAACACAAGCTGCTGAAGCGCTACGCCCAATTGCCGGTGACTTTGCGAGCCTCTTTTTTGCTCTTGGTATTTTTGGCACAGGGTTACTTGCCGTTCCTGTGCTTGCAGGCTCTGCATCGTATGCCGTTGCAGAATCGCTCAACTGGAAGTCAGGCTTGTATCGAAAATTTGAACAAGCACATGGATTTTACGGCATCATTACGATTGCAACACTTGTCGGCCTCATTGTAAATTTTACATCCATACCTGCATTCAAAATGCTCTACTACGCCGCTGTATTCAACGGTATCGCTGTGCCTCCCCTCTTGATACTCATCACACTCATTGCCAACAACAAAAAAATTATGGGTCGCCACACCAATTCACGCCTCTCAAACATCGGGGCGTTGATAGTGATTGGTATCATGTCGGCAGCGACACTCTTCCTTGCCGTGGACTTTTTTATAGCGTGAATCTATACATGGCACATGCCTTGACTTCCGCGTGTGTTTTTTATATAGTTCTTTTCGCTATAAATATTTGGCCCTATCGTCTAACGGCTAGGACATCAGGTTTTCATCCTGGCAATAGGGGTTCGATTCCCCTTGGGGCTACGAAATAAAAGACTCCCTTTTGGGAGTTTTTTATTTCGTACTCTAAAAGAAATGAATCGAACCCGTCAGATGCGAAACAAGCGCGCTGCGCGCAGTTGAGGCATAGGCAATGCACTGCATTGCCGTCTGGCGAGGACAACGAAGTGAGCGTAGCGAACGAGGCGATAGATTCTCCTTGGACTACATCCCAATCTCCACTTTAAATCCACCAGTAGTAAAACGTTTCATATCAAATGGCATATCCATCGGTGTGTTTTTGTATTTTTTGTCGAAGTAGGCCATCACTTTTTTATTCACAGCATCGCGATGCTTGCGAGATTTATACGTGATAAAAGAAAACCAAATCGTCTCACCGGGTTTAAGCTTAACCATTTTAGGAAAACTGAAACCGCTTCCACCACCGGTATTCATTTTCATATCATCAGCAATACACTCTTTATAATCTAGCGCACCGAATTTCTTCCATGCCGCAAGTCCTTCACGCGCCATCTTTTTATATTTAGCCGTATTCTTTTTGGGAATAACGATAACGAAGCCATCAACGTAAGTGCTTTTGTTCATAGGTTTTAGTTAAATGATATGTCTTATGTGTGTATGCCGCTGACTGCTGGTATTCTAACATTTTTATTTCAATCGCACATTTCAAGCTAAACGCCATAACGCTGCAATCGTGGCCACTGCTCCAAATCAACGTCGGTATAGACTTGACACCCTTTTTGGACCTTTTGCATACCAAGACCAGTGTATATTCTTAATCTACGCGGATCAGTGGGCATACTAATAATATGCTTAAAACCCATTGCATGTAGCTGTCGAAAACCAGCCATGAATTCGCGAAGGAAGCCTTTTTCAGTAAGCTCAGGTTCGCGCGGATGGTCGCGAACACTAATGTCCATAGAGGGAGAAAAATGCGGCTTTCCATTCTTAAAACGAAGCATTGACATGTGTGCTACGCGACCCCAATCTTGATCACTAGCTCTCCACGGGTAGTTGAGTGGCAGGCTCAAACCCTGTGGCAAGACATGCATAACCAAGCTTCCCATGGTGAGGGTAAAAGAGGTTTTAAAATCGAGGTCAAATTTCAATGTAACTCCGGGAATTGTCTCCCACTGCAAAGTATCCAAATACACACTGATAAAACGGTGTCCTCGATTAGCTACGACTGGATCATTGGTGACTGTGCCTACATACTGCCAACCCCTATTATGCTCAGCGAGTACCCGCGCATTGAACATTGGGTCGGTAGGGTGTGGATGAAAATCATATGCTGAGTGAGTTATGATATATGCTGGATCATAATGCACGGCGCGACCATCATTGTCGTACACAAACTTTTTCCAATGCGGTTGGGCCAACGACTCATCTGTGCTCCATGCTTGACCTCTCAACTCCTCTAACCGCGCCCGTCGAGCAGCTGGAAGATCTACAGGCTTCGGGGAATGTTCTATTGTACGGCGACGCTCTACATTCATAAAATGGAGTATATAGTATGTTCAACATACTATAATGATTACACTACAATCTCAATTTTCTAGCCGGCACGCTAGGCTTTACTGCACACCAGCGCTATACTACTCTCACATACTATGGCACGAAAAGAACACTACCGCCGAAACCCTCTATCACCTGAAGCAAAAAAGGGAGAGGTGCCGGTTATTGCATTTGAGGATTTGCGTCTGCATGAACTCGAGTGGCACACACCTGCGTCGCCGCGCAAGGTTGAGCGAATGCCTGTACAAACATTTCACGCCACCCTCAATATTGATGCTCAACCGTATACTTTAGATGGAGAACGGCTTTGCGCTCCTATGCACACAGACACCAGAATAGTCATTCGACCGCCGGGAGTAGATGATGTGAATATTATTTTGCGATGGGATCGTCAAAAAATACAACGCGGCATTCCCGACGAGATGACATCATATATTGAATGTGTAGACCCGCACTACGCACTGCCAAAAGGTCTATGGCGGCGTGTATATATACATTTTTTAGAATCATTACCTCACGCACCGGGAGATTTTAATCATACTGTCATGGTTCGGCCCAAAGATGAAGATGAAGAGCGGTGGCTTAAAATTTTTATACCTATTCTGACAAGATATAATTATAAGTGGATAGATAGTCACGAACTGGAACGCCAATACAGAGCGCAACATACCTGATGATTGTTAGTCAAACAAAAAAAAATGGTATATACTACTTTCGTTATGGCAAAAGCACAAATGAAAAAAAATTTGAAAGAGCTGCATTCAAGCGCTGACATCGAATACACTGCGGATTTTTTTGCACAAGAGTTTGGTAAAATGTCAGATCAAGATATGAATTCGGCATTCAAACAAACCGCAGACACAGAGCAAAGCACATGGAACGCTCCAGCTGACGATGCATGGAAAGAAATCGACGAAGAGTACGATGGTCAACTAGCTGTTGACGTTTTTCAAACAGATGCCTCTATCATCATCCAATCTGCTGTCGCGGGCGTGAATATTGAAGATCTTGATATTGCCATCAATGGCGACATGATCACTATCAAAGGTCGTCGTCAGGCGCAATACGGCCACATTCCTTCCGAAAAATATTTTATCGAGGAGTGTTACTGGGGAAGCTTCTCTCGCTCCATCATTCTTCCATTCGACGTACTTCACGACGATATTTCCGCAACACTCGACAATGGCATTCTCACGATTACGCTGCCAAAAGCAAAAAAGTCTCAACACGCAAAAATCTCAGTCAAACAATTAGACTAGGCCTGATTGCAAAAAGCTCTCGACATCTGAGGGCTTTTTTTGTAGTCTTGCTTGTATGAAGAAAAAAGAGAAGAGATACCCAGTGCTCAAAATTATCGGCATAGGCGTAATGTCGCTGAGTATCATTGCAGCAGCAACTCTTTCTAGTTCGTGGTGGCTACTCACTAGCTATGCAACACGTATGGCACCACACACGACTATTGCTGGTATTGATGTTTCGCGCGCAACATATACAGAAGCTGAAGAGATGGTGCAGCAGCGTGTTGAGGCCATCAATGCGCAGGGCATCACCATTGCCTATAATACACAACACACTGACCCAGTTACATTTGATGTATTGCCAGAAAATATTCCACTCTCTGCATCTGGCGATGTGCAAATTCTCTATACCATCGACACACAAACAACTCTTGATGCGGCGTACACAACAGGCCATCATGGCAATGTCATCGAGCGACTGAGGAGTCTGCTGCGTAGCCTTATCAGCGACAATGGTGTACCTGCGTACTATACAATCAATGAAGAGGCTGTTACCGAAATGTTAAAATCACATCTTACGCAGTATGAAACAGCACCGGTAAACGCAACAATCACTATTGCTGAAGATGGTAATATTCAAATCAATCACGATGAATTAGGCGCGACATTTAACTATCTCGACATCATCAATCTCATCGGAGCTCGCCTTTCTTCCCTCTCATCCGAGACCATCACGATTGCACCTGAAGAAACTACCGCGACAACACGTTCACAAGATTTGGAGAATCAACGTCTCACTGTAGAAAACTTTCTGAACACAACACCTATTACTCTGACGTGGGAAGATGAAAAATGGATATTTGAAAAAAAAGATGTTAGCAGCTGGCTTACCGCACATGCATCTGGTGTTTTTGTCGACACCACAGCGCTTGATAATTCGCTTGTAGAAGCGCGTCAACAGATCGAACAAGATGCTGTAGACGGTCGCTGGGAGCTAGACAAAGATGCTGGCGGCGCAGCAATCGGCATTCACGAAATCACGCCCTCACAAAACGGCCGATCCATTGATCTTGTAACCACCGCACAATCCATTACCTCGTACCTTGCCGGCGCAACTACAGGCGCTGTCACAATTGCTACAATAGAAACGCTTCCGGCGTTTGCTGCAGCCAATACAGATGAGCTCCAAATACGCGACATTCTCGGTACAGGGCACTCCAACATGGCAGGCAGTCCAACGAACCGGCGTAAAAATATTGCGCGTGGTGTAGAGCTGCTCAACGGTTTGCTCATTCCGCCCGGCGCGAACTTCTCACTTGTGCAATCCATCAAACCGTTTGAGCTTAGCAATGGCTATGTCTCTGAGCTTGTCATCAAAGGTAATAAGACCGAACCAGAAATCGGTGGTGGCTTGTGCCAAGTTGGCACAACGTTATTTCGTGGTGCCATGGAATCGGGGTTGCCGATTGTTTCACGCAGCAACCATGCATACGCCGTCTCCTATTATGCCGATGATCGTAATCACTTACCCGGCACTGACGCAACCATCTACGATCCCAATCCTGACTTTGTATTCACCAACGACACACCGGGCTACATCTTGCTCCAAACGCGTATTGAAGGAAACGATCTGTACTTTGACCTGTGGGGAATATCTGATGGGCGCGACGGCTCCTTCTCCGCACCGACCGTCTCTAACTACATTGCCCCACCACCAACAAAAGAAATCCCCACCACAGAGCTCGCACCGGGCGAACGCAAATGCACAGAATCTGCGCACTCAGGCGTGACAGCGCAATTTACGTACACCATAACAAAAGCTGATGGCACACACATAGATCGTGTATTCACTTCAAAATACCGCCCATGGCAAGCCGTCTGTTTAGTTGGACAAAGCGCTGAAACAATGACGCAATAATAAAACACTCCCCACTATGCAACAGACAAGAGAATATGAACGAGGAATATTCGAGCCGGAGCCTGAAAGTTCCTCTACTCATCTTCCCATGCTTGTCGTGCCTGCTGCATGGTACGGAGTGTTTAAGAGCATCGCGTGAAAAGCAGTATTCCGCTTTTGCGATGACGAAATAATTTATCATACTTAGTATGATAAGTCAACCCCTAGATGTGGAAACACTTAATAATTTAGCTAAATTTAGCTTTTTTCAAAATCTCAGAGATTTAATCTCTGAGTTTTAATCTCTGAGATTACGCGTTGTGGAGGGGGGAAATTCATGGCATAATACTGCGTATGACTATAGAATCCGTGACAGCTCCAGAAGAGTCCTCAGAAGAAAAAGGTCTTGAGACCACACTGCGTCCACAGACACTCCCCGACTACATTGGACAAGACAACGTCAAACAAAATCTCCGAATCCTCATCACTGCGGCAAAACAACGCTCTGAGGCCATCGAACATGTGCTCTTGCACGGCGGCCCGGGTTTAGGCAAAACAACGCTCGCGCACATCATCGCTAAAGAGATGGGTGTCAACATCATTATCACATCCGGACCTGCCATCGAGCGCACCGGCGACCTTGCGGCAATTCTTTCTAATATGAAAGCGAACGATATTTTGTTCATCGACGAAATTCATCGCTTACACAAAACTGTCGAGGAACTCCTCTACCCTGCAATGGAAGACTACGCACTCGACATTGTAGTTGGCAAAGGCCCCGCAGCACGCACATTGCGCATCGATCTTCCACATTTCACTGTCATCGGTGCTACAACGCGCGTCAGCCTCATGGCCGCCCCCCTCCTCGACCGGTTTGGTGCGCATTACAAGCTCGACTTCTATTCTGACGACGACATGATAGCAATTGTCCTCCGTTCTGCTCGTGTGCTTGGGATCGAAATGAACACAGACACAGCGCGCGAAATTGCTGTTCGCTCACGTAAAACACCGCGCATTGCCAACCGACTTCTCAAGCGCGTACGCGACTATGCACAAGTGCATCACAATGGTACACTAACCGCGGATGTGGCTTGTTCAGCCCTTGATCTTCTGAATGTAGACAGCCTTGGTCTCAACAGTGTCGATCATAAACTACTGCATTGTATGATCGAAAAATTCAAAGGGGGACCTGTTGGTGTAGGCACACTTGCCGCTGCAACAGGCGAAGAGGTTGAAACAATTGAAGAAATACACGAACCCTTCCTTATGCAACTTGGATTCCTCATGCGTACACCGCGTGGCCGTATCGTGACTCAAGCCGCATACCAGCATCTCAACATACCCTACACATCATCACAGCAAAGATCACTTCTTGAATAATCTATGGATATTCCTCTCTATATTTTTCTTATACCATACGGCGCGATAATTATTTTTATTGCTGTATGGTCATTATTTTGTTTTTATCATTTAGTAAAATTTGGTTTTTTTGATTTTGTTGGTCGGCTTAATGCACTCTTATTTATTGGTTTGTGCGTGATTGTCATTGGTCTCACAATATTTTTGCTTAAAAATGTACCGTGGCTCGAGAGCATCTCAAGCGATACTCTCCTACCCGGCATCACTGACGTTTTTGATCCCCCTACAAACTACTAATTATGAGCCTTTTTCATCATCACTTTCCGGGCCAACGACCAAACGAAACAATCGTTCTCTTTTTGCGTAGACATTGGATCATCGCTTTCGCTTTTGTCTTTCGCCTCTTTATCATGATGCTTATTCCTCCGATCATTGCCGGTGTTATCTACTTAATAAATCCGGATATCGAAATCGACCAAACTTCTGGTCTCTATATTTTGGTGATTGAATTGGTGAGTATATATTATTTATCAACATTCTTGGTTTATTTACATAGTTTTGTTGATTATCATCTAGATTTCTGGGTTGTTACCAACCAACGTATTATTTCTATCGAGCAAAATGGTTTGTTTAATCGCACCATCGCTGAACTGCACGTTGAAAAAGTACAAGATGTGTCATCAGCCGTGAAAGGTAAAATTCAAACATTCCTGAATTACGGTCACGTCTATATCCAAACTGCAGGTGCAATTGAAAAATTCTCTTTTGATGAAGTTCCAAACCCGTCGCACGTTGCAAAAGTTATTTTGCAAGTACACGATCGCATGACTCAGCAAGGTGAATTTAAACAGCACCAAACACACACAGAGCACGGTCACACCGCAACACCACAGAGATAATGCAATTGTCTGATTTCTCTTTTGATTTGCCGGAAGAGCTTATTGCTCAAGAACCGCTGAACCATCGTGCCCAAAGTCGGTTACTTGTAATTAATCGCAACACCAGCGAACTTACACATTCCAACATTTCTGACATCGCTCAATACTTTCGTGCAGGCGATGTGCTTGTGATGAATAACTCAAAAGTGATTCCTGCACGCCTGTATGCTAAAAAACCAACAGGTGGCAAGGTAGAAATTTTCCTCGTCGCGCATATTGCAACAACCCAAAACTCCTCCACTTGGGAAGCGTTGATTGGCGGACATCACATTGCCAACAACACTGAGCTCGCCCTGCTTCCGGAAAATTCCAGTGTTACATGCACAACAGAAGCGCGCATCACTGAACGCACGTGGCGCGTGACATTTCGCAACTACACTGGCAACTTTGATGCAGTACTCGAGCGTTTAGGCAACACGCCAATTCCGCCATACATTCATTCAACACTTTCAGAAAATGAGTTGCGTGAACGCTACCAAACCGTATATGCAAAATCAGCAGGCTCTGTTGCCGCGCCAACAGCTGGGCTACACTTCACATCAGAGCTTCTCGAACAACTTTGTGCAAAAGGCGTGATCACTACTGAAGTGACATTGCACGTGGGCCTAGGAACGTTTGCGCCAATACGCGAAAATGATTTATCGAAACATCACATGCATTCCGAGCGTGCAGTAATTTCTCAAGAGGCAGCACATATTATCAATGCGGCAAAAAAAGAAGGCCGACGCGTTATTGCGGTTGGCACCACATCAGTACGCACGCTCGAAAGCTTTGCACATGAAGGACGTGTACAGGCTGGAGAAAAAAGCACCTCTATTTTTATTCAACCCGGGTATCAATTTCAAATCGTTGATGGAATACTCACCAACTTTCATCTTCCAGAATCTACACTCATCGTTCTCGTTGCGGCATTTGCTTCGCGCGAACGCATTCTCAACGCGTACAAAGAAGCTATCGCAAATAGATACCGTTTCTACAGTTTTGGCGATGCCATGTTAATTATTTAGTACCCTTGCTCTATCTCAACTCCAGTGTAGTAATATTTCAAAATTGTTTCAGCCTTCCAGCCTTCCTGTTCTGCAAAATAACGCGCGCCTTCAGCGCTCAAGCCCACACCGTGCCCAGAAAGCTCTGTGTATTCTGTGCAACATGGATCGGCAACAGACTGTGACCATGCATAGTCCCCGTTCCATACTTCTGCCCAGCTCCTGGTGCGACCATCGGAGTGAGAAAAAAATGGAGCGACGATTGTTTCGCCTTTATAGGTAATTGTTTGTCGCTTCGTTGCAATTTGAGCAGCAACAATATTTGGTGCGCGATCAGAAAAACTTGCGCCGCGATACACCTGATCACCTGCTGTTGCGTCTAGAATATATGGCTCACCAGCATGCTTCGTTGGGTTTTGCATGTTATACCATGCGTATGTGCGCGCAGACATCATCAATGCCTCCAAATAATCTGAGTCGTTTTCATTACTAGCCTCTGCAATGCCGCGAACATATTTTTCAATTGGAATCTCGTTCACAAGCAAAAGCGCATGGGATTGCATCGAGTATACAACTTCAAGTGAGCCATAAAATACATTGTCATTTAACGTTGGATTCCACAACGGGCGATTGGAGTATGTGAGCGCTTGCACACGTTTACGCAACTTTTTTGCCGTCACTTGTACAGGCTCTTGTGTGATAAACATTCCGCTCGTACACGTGACTGTATATGCACCGTCATCATATGCAATGCTCACTGTCGACTCTTTTTCTTCCTCGCACCAGACATCTTTTGACTCAGTGTGAACAATAAAACGTCCTTCTCCAGTAAACTCTTGCACGCCCTCAATGGCAGCAAGAAGAACGCGCATCTCAGGCGTTTTCGGCGTTGGCAAATTCCACGTTGCTGCGTCCACCTCCTGCATCAACGTACAGCTAGCAAAAAAAGTCAGAGATACAAAGAAAAAAAATGATCTGAAATTCATACCGCCGTATGTGATTTTTATCTGTGTATTATTTTAAATAATAGCATTTTTCGAATATTTTTTCAATACTTGCTGCACTATCCTTAAGTCTGTCGTCCTGAGGAAGTGGCGCAGATTATGCAGGAAATATTCACATTAGAAACCTATGTACTTTGGTATCAGAGACCAAAATGGCAGGTTTCTATATATAAAAAACACCCCCGCCAAGATTCAATCCTCTTGAAACGGGGGCGCACGGAAGAACGCCGCGTATGACTACGAACGACGACGCACAACTAACCGCTCCGCCCAACTTCCCCACATGATGTCGAGGCCGGCATAACCGGTATACCACCCGCGACCGTCACGACACAGGCAGAACGTGCTCCCCAACGAATCCGGACGGCGACAAGCGGTGACCAGATGGTAGTCGTAGAGCTCCTTCGGAAGTTTACGACGATGGTCGCGAAGAAATACCCAGTCCTGTTCGGAGTGAAGCAGACGACCGTTGTCGGTACGCAAAAGTGCTTCGCTACCCAGCACTTCGCGTTCACGAAGCGAAAGATATCCCACTGCCTCGAACTTCTTCAGCTTGGACGCGCAACCGCATCTGAACTTGGTGTTGCGCTCAATATTCCGCGCACAACAGCGTTAGAAATTCTTACTCAACTACAAGCACAAGGATTAGTAATATCTACAACAAGTGGACGCAAACGATTGTTCTCGGCAACAACCCCTCAACATCTTGAGCAACATTTTTCATATAAAGCGCAAGTCGCTCATTCCCTCCTCCCCGACCTCCTCTCTTTGTTTCAGGGTGACGGCACTAAACCAACGGTACGTGTGTTTGAAGGGTTGAACGGCGTGCGTCGTGTCTTCGAAGAAACTCTTCACACAAAAAACAAACTCTTGCGCGGCGTTCTTTCAATGGAAGACCTCTATGCTGTCCCCGGAAAAAAGTTTATGGATAGCTACATTGCAAAACGCATCGCAAAAGGCATTCAGCTCCAAGTCGTGCGCTCGCACACAAAAGAAGTTGAAGAAATATGGCCAAGCAGTGCGCAAGAACTACGTGAGTTGCGTTACGCCCCAAAGCAATACACGTTTCCAATGACGATCTACGTATTCAATAAAACCGTTGCACTTCTTGGTACAAAAAAAGAGCCGTTTGGCGTGCTTATTCAATCCGAAGGATTAGCCACAACCATGCAAAATTTTTTTGATTTGCTCTGGAGCGTGTCACAAGTAACAAAAAAGAAAGGCTAACTTTCCTTACTGGTTAGGCAGATCTTCTCTCTTCCTCCTCTTTAAAATCAAAACTGACGCAGCTCTGATGCCTGGGTTTGATTTTAACTCTTCTTTTCGCTACAATCCGTCCATGCAAAACCAGAATCGACACATCGCCATCCTCGACTTCGGCTCGCAATACATGCACCTCATCAGCCGCCGTATTCGCCAGCTCGGCGTGCGCGCAAAAATCTACCCCACCGATGTTTCTGTTGAAGAGCTTTTAGATGGAGCGTGGGGCATTATTATTTCTGGAGGCCCAAACTCAGTGAACGATCAAAAACTCGCGTACGATAAACGCTTGTTTGATATGCCGATTCCAGTACTTGGGCTTTGCTACGGTCACCAACTTATGGCCTATCACTTAGGCGGCGTTGTGACTCCGGCACACAATCGCGAATACGGCTTGGCAAACGTTGAGCTCGACATCACCAATCCACTCACCAAAAATTTAAGTGAGCGCGAGCAAGTGTGGATGAGTCACTGGGATTCTGTCACACAAGTGCCTGAAGGATTTTCTATCATCGGAAAAACATCCGACTGCCCTGTAGCCGCAATGAGCAATGTTGAAAAAAAACGCTACGGTCTACAATTCCATCCTGAAGTTCATCATTCAACACATGGCATTGAAATTTTGCGCAACTTTGTTTTTGATATTTGTGGTGCAGAAAAAAATTGGAGCATGGACGAATACTTGAATGAGCTGTCTGAAGATATTAAAACTACTGTTGCGGGTCGCAAAGTGTTCTTACTCGTCTCGGGCGGTGTCGACTCCACGGTTGCATTCGCGCTCTTACAAAATATTTTAGGAAAAGATCGCGTGTATGGCTTGCATGTCGACAACGGCTTCATGCGCAAAGACGAATCGAGAATGGTTGGCGAGATGCTTGCGGCAGCGGGCTTCACAGATTTGCATGTCGTTGATGCCTCAGAACAATTTTTAGAAGCAGTCAAAGGGATGACCGACCCAGAAACAAAACGCCACACGATCGGTCGTGTATTTTTGGAGGTGCAACGCCAAGAGTTTGCAAAACTCAATCTCAACGAAGCTGATTGGGTGCTTGGCCAAGGAACGATTTATCCTGACACCATCGAAAGCGGTGGCACAAAAACTTCTGACACGATTAAGACACATCACAACCGCGTGCCAGAAATTATGAAGATGATCGAAGAGGGTCGCGTCGTTGAGCCGCTCGCAACACTGTACAAAGATGAAGTGCGGGCAATTGGCGTACAGCTTGGACTTTCAGAGCATCTCATCAATCGTTGGCCATTTCCAGGTCCTGGCCTTTCGATTCGCACACTCTGCTCTGACGGATCAGAAATGGCACCCGATGACATCGCTCGCGTCAACAGTCAACTGACGGAGTGTGCGCAAGGAGTTCACGCAATGAGCGCGGTTCTTCCGGTTCGCAGCGTCGGCGTGCAAGGCGATCAACGTTCGTACCAATTCCCTGCTGTGGTATGGAGTGCGCAGACTCCCGAATGGGCAACGCTCAATGAGCTTTCTGTGCAGATCACAAATACAGTGCACGGAATCAATCGCGTCGTTTACTGGGCACAAAATACTGAGGCGCTTCCTGAACTCAAAGTGCACGAAGGATACCTCACCCGCGATCGTTTGGATCTGTTACGCGAAGTCGATAGCGTTGTTTCCCAATTCGTTGACACCCACCACTTGCATTCAGCTATCTGGCAATTCCCGATCGTTCTTCTTCCGCTCTACACAGCAAAAGGTGCGTGCGTTGTGTTGCGCCCGATCGAATCGCAAGAAGCAATGACGGTGAACTGGTACCAGATGGACCGCGCGTTGTTTGACTCAATGGCCACAGAAGTGTTGAAAGTAAGCGGCATCGGCGGTGTGATGCTCGACATCACCAACAAACCTCCTGCTACAATAGAGTGGGAATAATCCACAGTTGATCGCTGTTCAATAATAGAGTACCCTATAGTCATATGGATGAACAAAAACAAGATCCAAAATACGCTCCAATGTACGCTAAAGTCCTCTTCCTTCTTGTGATTATTCTTGGTTTTCTTGGCGGATACATGCTCTTGATTCAATAAGAGCCATTGACATGCGCAACCGAGTTGCATAGTATACGGGCCATGGATGCCCGTATTCTTATTGAAGTGTTACAAAAAAATGGACACCGTGTCACCAAAGCACGCAGCGCGTTGTTGTCTATTTTAGACAAAAAACACTCCCCACTTTCGGCCATGGAGTTACAGAAACTACTTGAACGCAAAGGTATCATAGTAAACAAAACAACAATCTACAGAGAAATAGATTTTTTAATTGCACAAAATATTATTCATAGTGTCGCGCTAGGTGATGAAGCAACACGCTATGAACTATCGAGTCGCGACCATCATCATCACATTCAATGCACGTCTTGCGGAAATGTTGTAGACCTTCCACTGAATAACGAACTCAAAGAAATAGAAAAACAGATTACTCGCGGTACAGGATACATGATCGAAAAACATGCACTCGAATTTTTTGGATTGTGTAAAAACTGTCAAAAGTAATCGTACACACCATACACGTCCAATCCTCTATGAGTTACACGCGCTCATCAACGTCTCGAAAATTTTCTGCTGCATTGGAGTAAAGTATTCCCAATCACTCCATGGCATTCCTGGTTGACTGTTGAGCTCCACAAGATACGGACGACCGTTCGCATACATCAAATCAATTGTATAGATGCGCGGAGTAAACTGTGTAAACTTGCTATCAATCTGCGGCACAAAATCCAGCGCCCATTGTGGAAGCGTTTGTGGATCGAGTACAGTGAGACTTCCGCCTTGCGCAATGTTCGCAAGATAACTCCCCTGCTTTGGTTGACGATATTCAGCAAACCCTGCAACACCATTATAAATATACATGCGCAAATCATGCAAACCTTTCATAATGCCCGGCATACCTTCCGAACAATCAACAAACTCTTGCGCGATGTAGGGCTTATGCGGCTCTAGCATGTCGTACGAAAATTCTTGCGGTGCGACAATAACGATACCTCGACCTTCTGTGCCTGTGACAGGCTTGATGACCACTTTATCGGTGGTGATTTTTTTCATCACGTCAGCGGCGTTTTCTTCTGTGAGCAAAAATGTTGGTGACATGAATTCTGAAAACAGTTCATACGTTTTGAATTTATCTTTACAAATTTCGGTAAGCTCCGTGCGATTCACCACATTTGCACCCTCAGTCATGCGTAGGTGCGTGCCTTTCATATATACAACATCAGCAGTGATCATGTGGGTTACGCGTTCCAACTCTGTGCCCGCGTATTTCCATCCAGAAGCAAACTGCATGCCGCCCAAATACTGCGACGGATGGCGCACCAAAATAAGCTGCACACCGTTTTTTGCGCAGAGCTCGCTGAAGTAGCGATACGAATCATAGTACTCCCGAACATCAAATGGGTACCCCATTTTTGGTTCTTCATCAAAATAGACAACGAGTGTTTTCATAGGCGTAAGCAATGTGAACGATAGTACTCCTTAGGATGCTTTTTTTCAAGCGCTTTCCAGATCTATCCTTTTTGGATCAGATCCAGATGGAGCTGATCTGGAATAAAAAATGAACCTCGGGAGCTGGAGCTTTCGCTCTATAGCAGACCGAGGTGGTGGCGGAAGTTGTCGCCGATAATACCAGCAACCTGCTGCTCCGTGAGGCCGCGTTTAAACAGCTCGTGCGTGACGTAGCAGAAGAGGTCGAAGACCGTTTCGCAGCCCGGCCAACACCACTCATCGAGGATGCCGCCGTAGTCGGTGCCGATCCCGACGCGCGGCACGAAACTGTGCAGCTCGAGCAGGTGGTCGAAGAAAACCGACGGCTCGTCGTAGAACGGCGCGCAGGGCGAGAGGCCCACGAAGCCTCCCATGTCGATGATCTGTTTCGCGCACTCCATCAAGAGGCAGCGTTCGCGGTTGCCTTTGACGATGAGCGGGTGCGTCACGCCATCGTGCCACACTCCCCCGTGCGTGTAGCTGATAGGGCTCTTGTTGGGCGCTGGGGGAAGCCACACAACTCGTAGCACGTGATCCATCGACGCGGCGCTCATGTGCGCGAGATCGATGCGCAGATTGTGGAACGTCGCGGTGCTGAGGAAGCGCACGCCGAGATGCGTGAGCCCGATACCCGACTCCTTCGAACAGCCACCGAGCGGATTGTCGCGGTGGTAGATCGGACCGACGCTCACGATGCCGCGCTTCAGCGCTTCGTCGAGCACTCGGCAGATCTCGTCTTCACTGCGCACGCTTTCACACCCTTCGATGTGCCGCGGATCCTTTCGCCCCGGCGCGTTTCCAGCGAGCAGCGGATCAAGTCGCGCGATCTCGCGCAGGTGCTCGTCGACATTGCTCGGCGCGTGGCCGTCCTCCTCGCAGAAGAAGACACGCAGCGCGCCCTTGAGCTTGTCGGCATTCACGAGCTGCTCGGCACTTCCCCAGCCACCCTGCCCCGGGTAGTCGAGGTGAGCGTCGAAAGCATGAGCAGAGACGAGATCGCGAACGTACTGACTAACAGTCTGAGAAAAACCCATGATGCACTCCTAGGTTCTAGGTGCGCCGCTACACTAGCAAATGGAGTGCTAAGGTCTATTTTTTCATTCACAGCACACAAAAAAGCATATTTTAAAGGCATTTTCTTTTTTCTGGCTTGTCATAGCCTCTTATTACATGTAGTGTTATGTAATAAGAGAGTATAACAACTTTTAAAGTATATATTTTCTCTCTATTTAGCCTAAAAAGTGCATTTCTTATAAAAATTCGTCGCAATTTCCTATGGACTATACACTGCATTCATTCCTCGAACGCCTCGGCTTGGCGCAAAACGAGATGAAAATCTACCAAGCCGCACTCGAACTCGGGGAAACAACAGCAGCCCAGCTTGCGCACAAAGCACATGTGCACCGTGTGGCTGCATACGCGCTCATTGATAACCTGATCAAAAAAGGATTGCTGACAGCAACGGACGCGAAACGCAGCAAGCTCATCTCCCCTACACATCCGCGCGAGCTCAAAAACTTGATCGCGACAGAACAACGCAAACTCAAAAAACTTGAACTGCAATACGAAGCAGTGCTTCCCGAACTCACATCGCTCTTTCAACGCGCCTCAGTGCTTCCGCGCGTACAATTTTTCGAAGGCGTGAAAGGCTTGGTGCAAATTAATCACGACATCATCGAGACACTCGCAGCGCTTCCAGAAAAAGATCGTGTCACGTATTCGTATGCAAATCCGGATCTTGTTGATAAAACATTTGAAGGGTATGTGTCAGAAAAAGGCGGATACATTGACCAGCGCAAAACGCACAATATTTGGAACAAGGTTATTGCACTTGAGAGTCCACTTGCACGCGACATTCAAAAACGCGATGCTGAAGAGCTGCGTGAAATGATTATGCTGCCGCAAAACCTTTTTCCTTTTCACAGCGACATCACCATCTATGGAAACAAGATGGCGATTCAAGCGCTGCGCAAAGAATTGATCGGGGTTATTATTGAGAGTCGCGAAATCGTAGAAGATCAATACGCGATTTTCCGCCTTGCGTGGGAAGGAGCACTAGCACTTTCTAAACAATGAACGACATTGAACAACAACTCAAGGTTTTGCATGACGGCATTCGCATTGACGCGCCACTCGTTGCCGATTTTTTTGAAGAACACACTGAGCTCGCCGAGTACACGAAGCAGATCAACGCGTACACAGCGCATCCGACGCATCGCGAGCGCCAAGAAGTGCTGAAGAAAAAAGTGAAAGAGTTGCTTTTGCTTACATTTAGCGAAGAAGAGCTTGCTCACGCCAACATCCCGTGGAGTGAGGATTGGAAAATTAACATCGTTGACCATCACGGCATTCTCAATCATCCAATTTTGGTGTCGACGAACATTATTTCGAATATGTTTCAGTTGCCTGCTGAAAAACCAAAAGGCGTTGTGGTGCTTTCTGATTCAGGAGTACCGCTCAACAATTTTTTTCACAAGCGTGGCATGAAGTTCTGCGGAGAGCAGCTCAATATTTTTCCATCACGCGATCGACATGTGATGGCATACGCGGGCAAAAAGCAACAGCACTTTCCATTGCTTGAAGCAGCAGAGCGTTCAGAAAAAAAATGGAGTGAAGCAGAATGTGCGACACTCAAAAAAGTTGATGAGCAGCTCAACACATGGGGAAACGCTCCTCATGTTGCAAATTACCGCCAACAAGTTCAACGTATCAACTTTCATTTGTGGAAAGAGTTGTTTGAGGAAAGTTTACGCGAAAAGATGCCTGATATTTTCTATATTTCTAACGAAGAGTTGGGCGGTCAAATGCTCCGACACTTTTTGCAAGACAGCACACACCTTTTCACGCGCATTTTGTGTGAAGAAAAAACGCGGGAAATCGTTGTGCGTTCGTTTATGAATGTCACCGGCTGCTGGGATCAAGATCTCAAACGTGGCTCTGTATTTTTCTGGGGCATTGATGACGAGCAACGCAAAATCCCGCTACAGCTCGTTGGCAACACACTTACATCCGCTCCGGGGTTCCCTGCGTTCACGCTTGATCTTACACCACACGCTATTATCGAAGCACTCGACTTTGAGCGCATCTATCCAGGAATGTTTCTGGTGTACGGCATCGCGCATTTTCATTGCGGCATCCGTCCGCTCGTTGGATACGGCTCCATGAACTATCAAACGCGCATGAAAGAAGCATGGGTCCGCGCGATGAAAGAGATTGATCCAATGGAGTTGCCGCTGATTGAGTCAATCAACACACGCGGATTTATCGGTGGGCCAAAAGTAACATTCGGATGGAACGCTCAAAACGGCTTCGAAGATTTTTTCGCTCTCGACATTGTGCATCGTGGCGGCATGACAAAAGAGTATCTACAACATCTTGCGCAGACACCTCTCTCTGCGGTGTTGCAACCTGCGCTCATCGACATTTACGAAAGCTACGTGCGCCCAGAACGTAGACAAAACATTACCATCACCTCAAATGATCTTATGAATGATCATTTTGAGTGGGTGAAAAATGTGTGGAAGGTTAATTAAAATGTTGAATTGCGTTGATAAGCGTGGACAAAAAAACAACAGCGGCAACAGAAAGTAAAAAGAGTGGAAACAAAGCGATGCAGATGACAAACATTCTGTGTCGTGGAGTTGGAGTGACATTACCTGAGTAGCGCTCTTTCACTTCTTGGTAAAGCACGGTTTGATACGCGATAATGACTGTTGTGATAAGAAGAGTTAATATCGTAGCACACACATCAAACAAGACCGTATGCACGCCTCCTTGAATAACAGATATAATCAATGTAAGCGTGCCAAGTAAAAATTCACATGCGAGAAAACGTGTCATATATGCATGACGGTGCTCTGAAACAAAAGCAGCGCTGCGCACTAAAGCGCGCGAACCTGAAACACGTTCGTCAATGAGTATAAATGGCCACAAACTATACAAACACCACATCAACAAACCGGGGATGATGAGAAGAAATAACCCACCAACAATGGTAAGGCGGAACATAATACCGGTGTAAATAAATGGAACGCAGATTGCAAAAAAACGAGCGATGATTTTACCGGTTGGCATACGTGTTTTTGAAATGACAATCATTACCATCGCGCACATTGCTGCCAACATACACATGCGAAAAAGTACACCAGTGATTATGGTTCGCATTCCCGGTGAAATGGTCTCTGGTAAAAAAGAAACACACGCATGGATACCATAAGTGCAGAGCCCAGCAAGGATGACGATCAGCAGCACACGCATCAGTCGGGCACGGATGAGAGCAAATGCTTTGCCATAGAGTGCGCTCACTGAAGAAAACGGCGCGTGCTGAGATTGAATGTGCTCATGCGCAGAAAATTGTTGACCCGTGACAGCAGAAACAGCCGCTTCTACCTCTTCAAGCGCCCACTTGTTGTTAAACAACGTAATGGTTCAATACCTTCGCAACACTCTGGTGTTGTGTACTGGAGTAGAGTGTTGGATATGCCCTACACTCAAAATCCTCATATCCCCAAGCTCC
>JAHBAR020000038.1 GCA_018500015.2 Candidatus Kerfeldbacteria bacterium
ACTCAGGGCACTTTTTGATATGCATACGTTTGAACTCACTTTTCTCTATATATGAGAAGGGAATTCTAACATATCAGGTGATATTGGGAGCTATATGCCTGATCCTCGGCCTGTACAAGGCCGGGATCATCTGAGGCTGGCGCTCTCTGAGCGCCAAGGGAAGTAGCAACACGGAGGTACGCTGACTCACGTCGACGACCTCACCGCTGCTTCCCTCCGCAATTCAGTGGTGAAAATAGATTTTCACTAGCGAATTACGGCATACGTACGTGATAGACACAACCACCCCTCTTTGGTACTCTGGAGCCTATGAAGCTCTACAACTCTCTTAGTCGGCACAGCGAAGAATTCACTCCAGCCGGAAAAACTGTTTCGCTCTACACCTGCGGACCAACGGTCTACGATTTTGCGCACATCGGCAACTTGCGCACATATATATTTGAAGATGTCTTGAAGCGCGCATTGAAATTTTCCGGCTACTCAGTGAAGCACGTGATGAACATTACTGATGTTGGTCACCTCACCGACGACGCAGATGCCGGCGAAGACAAAATGGAAAAAGGCGCACGACGTGAAAAGAAGACTGTCTGGGATATTGCACAAATGTACACCGATGCATTTTTTCGCGACATAAAAGCGCTGAATATTTTGCTTTCAGATGAAACACCTCGAGCAACCAAATATATTCCAGAGCAAATCGCCATGATTCATGAGCTGGAAGCAAAGGGTCACACCTATCGCACAAGCGACGGTGTATATTTTGACACAAGCACATTCCCCGACTACGGAAAAATGGCGCGTCTCGACATAAAAGGACAACAGGAAGGTGCGCGCGTTGAAAAAAATACCGAGAAGCGCAACGCGACTGATTTTGCGTTGTGGAAATTTTCTCTCAGCGGCGAGCAACGTGCAATGGAATGGGAATCGCCATGGGGCAAAGGCTTTCCCGGTTGGCATATTGAGTGCTCTGCGATGGCGCGCGCATTACTTGGCGACCAAATCGACATCCACTGCGGCGGCGTTGACCATATGCCAGTGCACCACACCAATGAAATTGCGCAATCCGAAAGCGCGACGGGCAAATCTCCGTTTGCCCGCGTGTGGATGCATGGCGAATTTTTGCTCATCAATGATGGCCGCATGGGAAAATCTGTCGGCAATTTTGTTACGCTGAAAGACTTAGAAGAAAAAGGTTTTAAGGCACTTGCCTATCGCTATTTTGTGCTCACCGCTCACTATCGCTCGAAGTTGAATTTTACTTGGGAAGACCTAAAAAAAGCTCGAGCAGAGTATCGAAACCTTAAGTATGCTGTTGAAAGAATGATGCGAGAAGATATTGCACAAGGCATTGTTGTTGGAGAAAGTTCTGCAGATACAAACCAAATCACCGTTATAAAATATGCGTACAAATCAAATACAGATCAAATTTCGCAACAATACATGGACGAGTTCACAGAAGCAATCTCTGATGATCTTAACACTCCTTTAGCACTACAGGTGGTGTGGAAATTACTTGCAAGCAATGAATCAAACCAAATCAAACTTCAAACTTTATGGAAGATGAATGAAGTTTTTGGTTTAGATTTAAAGACACGTGGTGATTTTTCTAAAGAAGTAATGAGTGCAAAAAAAAATCAAGCTGAGTCTTTCAAAAAGGAAAGGGTTGAAGCAAAAAAACAAAAGGATTTTGTTAAAGCTGACGCGCTAAAAAAAGAAATTGAATCTCTTGGTTATTTTGTTGAAGATACCAAAGATGGCTCAATACTGATTGAGAAAGATTGATCTGTATGCGCAACGTCTGGGCAGAGCTTCCAAAGCCATTGATTTACATGGCGCCGATGAGTGGTGTCACGAATTTGGCGTATCGAAAAATCGTCAAACATTTCGGCGCTGACATTGTGTTTCCAGAGTTCGTTTCCACATACGCGCTGCATTACAACTCGGCAAAAACAATCGACATGTTGCGCTATGAAGAAGTTGAGCGCCCAATCATCGCGCAAATTTTTGGATCAGAGCCAGAATATTTTCGTGAAGCGGCGAAAATGGTTGTCGACATGGGTTTTGACGGAGTCGACATCAACTTTGGCTGCCCTGCACCAAAAGTTGCAAAGAATGGCGGTGGCTGCGCGCTGCTTGGCGACCTCCCCCGCTCTCGCGCAATCATCGAAGCAACGCTCGAAGCCGTGGAAGGCAAAGTTCCCGTGTCAGTGAAGACGCGCGTGAGTTATCGCGACACACATGTGCGCGAGTTTGCACATCTCATCAAAGATCTACCACTCGCAAACTTATGCATACACGGCAGACCTTTTGAAAAAGCGTACGTCGGTGCCGCGAATTTGGATTGCATCAAAGAAGTCAAACAGATCGTTCCGTTTATGGTCACTGCTTCGGGCAACGCGCACACTCCGGAAGCCGCGAAACACACACTCGACTACACAGGCGCTGATGGTGTTGCGCTTGCTCGCGCAACATTTGGTCGACCGTGGATCGGAAAACAGATTCGCGATTATTTGAACACAGGCACATATCAAGAGCCGACATTTGCTGAAGTGCTCGATGTCATGCGTTTGCACGCGAAATTTGTGGAAGAGATGTGCGCGGGCTACGAAGATGTACAAAGGCCGTTTATCGAAATGCGCAAAGTGCTCGGCTGGTACGTGCATGGCATTCCCGGTGCTTCACAATTTCGTGCCGAGCTTGTACGCGTGTCATCGCTTGATGAAGTCGACACCATTTTAGAGCGCATCCGCACCACGACTACTCCAGAACTTCTCCACGCTCCAATTGCCCACCCAAAAAGCTACTGACCAAAAAAATGCAAGATGCTTTGACCAACGTACAGAGGAGAATAGCCGTCTCCTTGAAGACGATAAATGACCGCACCAGCCGCTCCCAACACAACAAAAAACAGCATAACCAAAACAGTTTGCCGTACCAGAGTGCGACGCTCTTTTGATAATGCTTTATACGACAGGTACCACTGAGGTTTTTTCATGGCCTCAGTGTATCACTTAAAATAGTCTAAGCCTAGAAATAACATGTCATGTATAGACTGAGATTGTACACAGACACCGGATACAGCGCCCACCACCCTCTGGAAAACGTTGTATCCTGTATCTACATGCAACCGCATACCACGAGAAGGCGTGATCTTATAAACGAGATCTTGGACACTCCCTCTCTGTACCGTGGAGTTTAACACCTTCTCGATGGTATATTGTTGAAAGCAAACGAGCTGTGCATGGAGATGGAGGAAAACCATGTACAACTCGTGCTCTCAAGAAAAAACAGACGCCACCGAAAACGGAGACGTCTGTTTTTCCTACGTGTATTGTACAACTTCTCAATGATGCGTCAATAGAATATTGTTGGCGAAATAGAGCCGTCTGTGGACAAACTATGGATTACTTCTTCTTCCCCTTCCTTTTTTTATGAGCATGCCCATACTCAAGGGTCTGCTCCTCCAAAATATCACGAATAATATCGGCCTTGGTTTTACCTGTTTTTTCTGATTTTTTCTCCAAAAACGCATGAATACGCTTTGTGAGACGGAGAGTAAATTTAATGTCTGGCATCTGCATGTGCTCAGCATACTGCGGGTGGTGCCGCTTCACAAAATCTTGCACAACACTACCAAGCTGCTCTTCTATATACGAAAACGTTTTGATGCTCTGCCCTGCTTCGTCGCGCTTAATGAACGACAATAATTCGCGCGGCATCTGGTTTTTGCCGTAGACGCATAATGTTGGTTTTTTCGTGATGATAGCTTGCGCCAAAATAAAATGAATGTCTTGCGTTGGGCGCGTGATCTCAACAATAAGTAGATCAACTGCATCAAGGAAAAATTCTTGACGTGCGGCATGTTGAGGGGAAAACTTACGCGCACGGACATCCTGTACAGTGAGCACGTTACACTGTAGCGCTTTACACGCCTTTACAATTGCCCCTCGAGTTTTATCGTCGTGGACGTACACTTTCATAGGCGTTCATGAAGAGTATCAATACGTGGTGTCTGCATATCTGCGGCAATATCAGAAAAATCGCCGGCTTCTACACCCTTTTGCACGGCCCACATAAATTGCGCTTTTGCTGTGTCAGTATGAGTATACTTTAACACATGCACACCATCACTAGCGCGCAACTTCACACCGCTTTTACTGATGATGAGCACCGGAATGCGCGACGATGGAATGTCAGCGTTGGAGATTATCGCATGCGCACCTTTGGTTGGAGAAGTGGCTATGACTGCCGACACTTTCACATGAGGCGCTTTTGGTCCAATAACAGTACGTCTTGGAGCGTGCGGCGAGAGACGCAAGCCAAAGTCAAAATACCCATACATCGTGCGTGCGTGCGACTGAGCATACTCTTGCAACGGAATTGCTGCATGATCACGAATAACAAGATGCCCAGAAATATCTTGCACAACAGTTTGCAGTGCATCAATCATCTGTACACGGAAGGCGCTCTCATTCGCGTCTGTGTCGCTGTCTGTACACACATACACAATCGGCTTACCTATCGTGCCTAGCATCATTGCAATAGTTTGAGCATAAAAGAAAAAATCTGCGCGCGAAAGAATAACCACAAATCCGTCACATTTTTTCCACGATGATACGACACCACGCACAGCTTTTGGCCACTGGTTATATGCAAGCAACGGCTGGAGCTTGCCGATCATCCGCCATTCATGCACATCAGAGATCCAGTCACCAAAATCTCCATTGGAACGAAAACGACGCGAAAGACCGCTCACGTAGGCAACACCAATATGCTTAAATTTCAACTTATGTTCCATTGATTTTCAATCATTTTTGAACCCCAATAGAGTACCTGAATTGTTGGCAAAACGCAAGCGGCTTTTTTACGCCAACAGTTATACACAATGCTTTTGACAAAAAAATACCTTTTGTGCTAATATCTTGCCCATTACTTATGGCCTATAGTTCTGTTCAACATCATCACCATACAGATGCCTCTTGCGAGAGCGGATTGTGTTCGTGATGCTTGAATAAAAGCCCTACGAAATCAACCCCTTCTCGCAAGAGAAGGGGTTTTCTGTTGCACTTGTAGCCTCACTTCTGGGGCTCGTGCACATACTCAATTGTTCCTTTCAAGTTAGGAGGCGTCATGTCGCCCTACGTGATTTCGCAAGACATCAAAATTCTGCTCGAGCGATGGGCTCGACAGAGTGGATGCGTCCTGCCTCCAACCATTGTAGAGAGTGTGCGGGAGGCTCTCTACAAAAAATTAGGAGATATTTTCCCTGGTATCCTGGACATTATCCATGAGGGGGAGCTAGTCGAGGGCGTTAATGCCCTCGTCAGGTCCGCTGGGATGCCGGTAATCTCCATGGATCCAGTGTACTACGCCGGCGGATCGCTTCTCGGGATGAGCCGCATGGTTCACCCGGATCTCCAAAACGCTGGCCACGGCCGGCGTAACGGAGACGCTGCCGTGCTCCGGCAGCTCTCCTCTCTCCCTCGCGGGGATGTCATCGTCGTCGATGACGTCATCTTCAGTGGGGAGATGATGGAGCGAGTAGTGAGGATGCTCGCGAACCGAGGCACGCGAGTTCGGGCCATAGTTTGCGGGGTGGCGATCGGAGAAGGACGGGAACGACTGGCCGCCCTCGACATCCCGGTCCACAGCGTTCGTCACTACGACAGCGTAGTTGACGAACTGTGTGAGAGGGATTTCTTCCCGGGAGTTCCACTGTCGGGGCGACAGGTCCGCACCGACGGCAACGTCGGCGCACCATACATCCTCCCCTTTGGGAAGCCGGCCTCGTGGGCCAGCATTCCCGAAAAACGGTGTGTGGAATTCTCCCGCACCTGCCTTGAGCTCACCCGCGACCTGTTCACGGGTGTCGAAGAGGCGTCAGGGAGGGCGATCGCGACCCGCGACCTGCCTCGGGGCGTACTGGGGGTGCCCTCCGATTCGCGGCGGTTCTGTGACGTCCTCACGGAGCTGTTGCGCGAGAGCTAGATGGTAATACACCTAGCTCTCGAACGTCTTTTTTAGTAGATCATTCAACATGGTATACTGAAAATAACGCTTATGTTTGATAACATTATGAAACATACTTTTGTCACTGATCCTGGAGTTGACGATGTCATTGCTCTTTTGCTTCACGAAAAACTATTTCCAAATGAACGACATAGTCTTGTGGCGACATTTGGAAATTTACCTATTGAGTACACAGGCAAAAACCTTCAAGAGTGCATTGCTGCTTTTGCCCCAAAATCGGTGTATGTTCAAGGCTCACAACAACCCACTACACCGCTCGTTCATCCGTGGGCGGACTACTATCATGGCTCTGACGGCGTGTGGAATAGTCATCCTGCTGTAGATACAAAAAATGTACAAAGTGTTTCGAGGCCCGAGGAAAATCCTTGTCTTATTTCGGTTGGCCCAATGACGGATGTTGCAAAAATAACGAGAAACTATCCTCTAGAATCACTCTACATTATGGGCGGCGCATTTAATGTAAGAGGAAATGAAACTGAATATGCAGAAACGAATATTGCCTTTGATCCTGGTGCTGCACAAGAAACCTTGAATAATACACCATCTACAGAGACATACATTATTCCTCTTGATGTCACCAACAATGTATTTTGGACAAAGGAACAAGTGAAGATGATTCCAGAAGATAGCATGGTCAATATATGGATTAGAAAAATGCTTATGGCATGGTTCGCAGGATATGGCGACAAAAAAAACGCGCACTTTTATCTCTACGACCCGCTTGCTATCCTCAGCATGAAATATCCTGAGATGTTACAATGGACCCAATCTGGAGTGCGCATTGAACTCTCAGGCGAACGTCGAGGACAAACAGTTTTGGATACCACTAGTAGGCCGTTGCGTAATGTCGCTCTCTCTGTAGCGCCTAACGCACAACCCGCTGAGCTCATCTTCACTCTTCTTTTTCAAGATTATGGAAAAAACAGTTAACAAGATAGAAAGACTCAAACCTGTACGCGTCAATTTTGATCGTATGCCGATGATACGCAGTGGTAGTCGTGGAGCAGTATTTATTGATCTTAATGAAACAGCTATTTCTGATGCCACAAAAAAATTAACTATGCCCGCAGAAAAGCTTCAATCCACAATTGCGGCTACACAAGCTGCTGGCTGGACCGTTGGGCTGTGCTCAGATAGTCCTGGGGCATTACTCGATCAATGGGGGAAAAAATATGGAATGAATGGTTCAACGATTGGAGAAAATGGTCTCATGGTGGACAGCGTGCCACTTATAGAGTGGTCAGCTCAACAACAACATATTGAACGTGCTATTACTCAATGGGCGAGATCACAACAGATACCCATGCTCCCGGAGCGTCAACGCGCCAAAGAGTTTGGAGGCACACGTCCTCAAAGCGCCGGCATCGCATTTGGGGAGAGTCGTCATTGCAGCATGTCTATTTTTACCTTCACTGCCGATGGACGCCCAGCACCAGAGATCATCACTCTCCTTGCTCAAGAACTTGAGCAAAGGTATGGCAACGCTCTTGCTATTGATCCTGCTGCAGCTATCGGATGGTTAGGTATCCATGCATTACCTGACTTTCGTGCAATGAAACGAACAACCTTAAAAATGATCGGCGAGCGTTTACGACAAAATGGCAAACGATTATACATGATAGGCAATTCTGTATCAGATGTTGTAGGCGCTCCAGAACTCTGTACTGACATGATGGTAGCAAACGCATCTGCTGAGGCCAAGGCGCAATCGTGTATCACTCTACAAGAACCATTAACGGCTGGCGTGATAGAAGGATTAAAAAAAATCACTACTGAGCAGATTTGAGAGCATTCATTGCATTCATTACCTGACGACGACTAAGCGGTTGAATACCTGCCGAATAAAATTGGAGCGTCCCAGCACAAATCGCTTCTTGTATGGCTTGATGAATATTATTGTTAGCGAGGAATGCAGCAACAAATGTTGCCATCGTTTGATCGCCGCACCCGGTCTCATCAAATATCTCATGTTTTCCTGCAATCTTTGGCGCAAGCACATGATAGACTTCTGATTGATGAGCATAATACGCGCCATCTTTACCGACCGTTATTAACAAATGCTCCACGCCCCAATCAAAAAATTTTTTTGCCGCTTCACGAAAACTCTCCATGTCCACAACAGTAACTCCAGTCAGTATACGAGCCTCGTGCGCATTTGGCTTTGCAAAAAAAATACCTGATGTTAAAAAAGCGCTGTAATCTATTTTTTCCTGAATCCCTCCAAAATCTACGCATATAAGATGATTGTATTTTTTTGCAAGCTCTACAGCTGCGTGAATTGCGGAAAGAGGAGTTTCTAAAGTAATAACAACGATACTTCCTAGGGTCGATTGAAAAAGATGTTCTGCAGTAGCGATATCTGAAAAATCAAAAGTATTATTAATACCTGGTAAAACATAAATTTGATTATTGCCTTTTACATCCACCGGAATGAGTGCAATGCCTGGATACTGGCCTGTGAATGGCAAAATACTAATGCACTCTGTATTGACTCCAGATTGCTCTAACGCTGTTATAGGAATTTTCCATAACCCAAAAGGATCCTCTGTCGTTTTACTAATCATGAAAACATCTGCATCTTGAGAATAGGTTGCTATCATCGCAGCAATATTCCGAGATTTTCCTCCAGGACCAATGCGTAGCTCTCCCCCTATAACTAACTCTCCAGGAGCCAACAACCGCTCAACACTCATGCCAATAATATCAACGTTCATCATTCCTGGGACAATGACTCGCTTTTTTTGATTTTTACTCATACAGATAATTATACTGTATTAAGCAAAAATTTACAGAGCACCAAAAAACAGCTGCAAAATATCCGCAGCTGTTTTGTTTCTACTACTGCTCTGTCACGAACTCTATATCTCACGACTGTCAAGAAAAATACGTAGGGTCTGCAATATCAATGCCAACAGCATATCGCATGTTAGCGTCATGACTCGTACCATAGATTAAACGCACCATATACTACAAAGTAATAATATGATTTTGTGCTTTATCCCAAGAGGGAGTAATCACAATCACAGCTTTGCCTTTGCCCCATGTGCGGTATTTTTTGCCCGGCAGAAGCATGAGTACGTCGCCGGGATCCAGCTCAAATGTTTCTCCCCCATACTCAACAGTAAAATGTCCTTCCTGCATGTAGAGCGTCTCTGTGCACACATCGTTGAAAGAATAGCCGCCAACCGGGTACTCGCCCTCCATTTCAATGTAGGCAATTGATTGCTCGCCTTTTGGATGAGCTGGATACAGCACGCCATCTGTTCCTCCGGGAATAGTGAATTGTTGCGCTTGGGATTTTTTGTAGTACATAGATCAGTATTGTAGCAATATTTGTAAAATAAAAAAACAACCGCCTTTTAGGTCAACCTAACTAAAATGGAACAAGGTATACTACAGATGCCTATCTAAGCATTGACCTTGTTCCACAATGTACACACTATCAAATCCACCTAC
>JAHBAR020000046.1 GCA_018500015.2 Candidatus Kerfeldbacteria bacterium
CGGAGCTTGGGGATATGAGGATTTTGAGTGTAGGGCATATCCAACACTCTACTCCAGTACACAACACCAGAGTGTTGCGAAGGTATTGAACCATTACGTCGCTATTGACGAGCGACTATTTTTTTGATATACTAATTTCATAAAATATCGGAGGATAATCATTAAACTCCTCACTCGAGCATTCGAGTATGCAAAAATACAAATTAAAAACAAAAATCGCTGCTGTAGCTGCTGCAGCCTCAATTCTTGTCCCCGCAAGTTTCGCGTTTGCAACAGGCACATCCAACTTTCAACAAACTATTAATCCGGGCACGCTTGCAACAGGCATCGTTGATGGATCATACGTGGCAGTAGGAAGCCCTTCTGTCACAATGTCTGCGGCTACATTTGCGTTTACTTGTCAGACAGTCACAGGCACATTTGGTACCTCGGGTCAAAAAATTTATATTGTCAACCCGGATGCAGCTGACAATGGCTGGACCCTCACACTCGCAGCTTCTGCCGCAACAGATGTGTGGAACGGCGTAACGTCAACCTATGATTTTAATGATCCAACAAGTTCAGGGTGTGCTGATGGTGCTGATGCTGACAGCATTGGGGGTCAGATGACGGTCAACCCAGCAGCAGCAACCCTTGCAGTAGGTGCATGTGCTTCGTGTACAACAAGCAATATTAGTAAGGGCAGCTCAACAGCATACAATCAGGGCACAACAAATAACATTACATTGCTCACGGCAGCGGCAAGTTCAAATGATGTCGGCGATTGGACGCTCACCGGCGTAGGTATTTCTCAAACACTTCCCGCAGAACAAGCCGCGGCAAGCGACTATAACATCAACATGGTGTTGACGGTGACTGCGTCGTAGTCGTACACTGTATTACATGAAAAAAAACACAACACACCTTTTGCTTTCTTTTGTGGCGGTGTGTTTTTATTTTTTTGCACAGCAAGCACAAGCTATCGGTTATGCAGGTATTGGTGGAAGGCCGGCATACCCAGACACAGAAAACCCTCGCACTGAATCTATTTTTATTCACACGATTACTGGTGGAGAAAGCGTGACGGATGGTGTTGAACTGCTCAATAATGCCGAAACGACCAAGACTCTCGTTGTCTACGCTGTGGATTCCACAACTTCCTCTGATGGCGCATTTGCGTGCGCTCAACAATCTGAGGAGCAGGTGAGTGTAGGGAGTTGGATTTCGTTTGTCGGTGCTGAAACTGAGGTGACTTTAGAGCCAAATACGAACACGATTATTCCTTTTACTATCACGGTGCCAACCGATGCAGATGTTGGAGAATCAAACGGATGCATTGTCATTCAAGAGAAAAAACCAACTGTAGAAAAACAAGCCGGTGTGAATCTCACATTTCGTACAGGGATCCGTGTTGCTGTGCTTGTGCCCGGTGACATCGTACGTAGTTTGAGTATCGCAGGGTTCACACAAGCGGAAAATGCTGACAAGACGCGTACTCTTCATATCGCCGTTGAAAATAGTGGAAATGTTTCAATTGACACAACGGTGCATTCACAGTTGCGCGGTATTTTTGGTGAGACTCTCTATACACAAAATGGACAGTTTCCTGTGCTGCGCGGCGAAATAGGCGAGTGGCACTTCGACCTCCCAAATTCTTTTTGGGGAGGATGGTACCATGGAACTCTTGAAGTCACGTATGACAAGCATGCAGAGGCAAGTATTGGTGTTGCGAGCGGAAAAGGAACAACAACACTCAGCGCAGACATTGGTTGGTTTTTCATGGTGCCGTCGAAAACTGGCATGATAATTGAAATGATAACTCTTGTTGTCGTATTATTGATCGTTGTTTGTGTATGCATGATGATGCGTCGTAAACGAATTATTCGTTCAACGTGGGTGAAATATACTCCGCAAAGCACTACAAGCATTACAGAAATTGCAGAGACGCAAGAAATTTCATGGAAAAAATTAGCACATATCAATAATCTGCGCGCTCCATACACGATTCGTGCGGGGCAGGTAATTCTTGTGCCAAAAGTGGTTGCCGAAACTCCAAAAATCGTAGATACTACAGTGGTAGAAAAGCCCTCAGTTGCAACCTCTCATGCAAAATCAAAACGTGCCAAAAAAGCACAGCCAAAAAAGAAAACGCATCCTCGGGACTAACATTTTGGGAGCGCTGTTTATTATGGCCGCCTGTGTGGCGGTTTTTGGTTTGAGCGCGCCAGAAGCTTTTGCGAGTAGTTGTCAGTCAAACACCCCTTCTGGTGTGTGGAGTAGTGTAGGGAGTTGGACAAATTGTGGAGGCACAACACCACAAGCCACAGATACCATTCAGATTTTAAATGGGCACACAATTACTATCGACGGTTCAAATCGCACGGTCCTTGGTGCACAAATTGATAATGGTGGCACACTTGCCAATGGTGGTTTCACGCTCACGGTCAACGGCACCGGTTCAGGCATTAATGGATTTACAGTGAATGGAACTCTGAGTGGTAGCGGTGGTCTAACATTGGGCGGCGTTGCGCAGGTCATTGATGGGAGCGGTACAGTCTCCGCGACGGGCACAGTGACTGTGAGCTCATCACTCTCTGTTGCGGCCACGGCCAATATCACTTTTGCTGGAACAATTTCTATTTCGACACTCAGTACTGTTACGAATAACGGAATAGTCACGACAACAGGGACGGGCGGCATCACTGGGGGTTCAAGCACAGCAACGTGGACGCAAGGAAACAATGCAACGCTTAATTTTGGCGGCAATACCACAAGTTTGTTATCGACAGGTACATTAAATGCCACGAATACTGGCAACACGGTGAACTACTCTGGTTCAACGCAAACGTGTAAAGCAGTTACCTATCACCACCTTTCTTTTTCAGGGAGTGGCACCAAGACATGTACTGCTACAACAGTGAATGGCAATCTTCAGCTC
>JAHBAR020000009.1 GCA_018500015.2 Candidatus Kerfeldbacteria bacterium
ACTCAGGGCACTTTTTGATATGCATACGTTTGAACTCACTTTTCTCTATATATGAGAAGGGAATTCTAACATATCAGGTGATATTGGGAGCTATATGCCAAAAAATTGGGTATGGATAAAAAACAGAGAGGCAATTTTGGAGAAGAGCTCGTGGCGCAGCGTTTGCGCGAGCTTAAGTTTAACGTAGTGAAGTGCAATGTGCACACGCGCTACGGCGAGCTTGATGTTGTAGCAATACGCAATGGGGTGCTCCACATTATAGAGGTGAAAGCGCGGTCGACGCGTGCTTTTGGTTTTGAGGAGACAGTAACGCAAAAGAAGTTGCGCAAAATCATTCTCGCCGTCCATGACGCGCACGCAAAACACCTCATTCCCAAAGGGGCTTGGTGCATTGATGTCGCCTTCGTTTGGCTTGGCGACCCCAATGCTATCCAGATTAAATGGGTGTGGAATGTTGGGTTGTGAGTTTATGTTGTCATTGCGAGAAGAGACGTCGTTGTGTTAACGACGTGTCGACGAAGCAATCTCTTTGTTTTCCTGACATAGGCACAGAGCGCAGCACGCATTGACTTTTCCTACTCTTCATATATACTATTTGTATCAGTAGTATCCTTCGGATGCTACTTTTTTGTTGATTAAACTTTTTTGAACTATGCCAAAAAGCGACCTTATCGCGGCAATGGAGCAAGTGTGCGAAGAGAAGAACATTCCGTTCGACTCAGTGGTGGAAGCCATCGAAGCTGCACTTGCTGTTGCATACCGCAAAGAGTTTGGAAACAAACTCCTCAACTGCAAAGTTGAATTCAACCCAGAAGACGCATCGTCTCGCATTTATGATGTGAAGACTGTTGTCGAAGATCCAAAACCAGAAGAGCTCGAAGCACTCGCTGCTGAAGAAAAGGCGCGCGAAGAGCAACGCCAGAAAGGCAAGCGTGAAGAACGTCCAGCACCAGAAGAGAACGCAGAAAATCCAGAAGAGGAAGTACACAAATTTAATCCTCGCACTGACATCGCACTCACTGAAGCGCTCAAGATGAAAAACGATGCAGAGCTCGGCGACGAAATCGTCACTGAGCTTCCAGTCCCAGAAGGATACGGTCGTGTTGCTGCGCAAACAGCAAAGCAAGTGATCATCCAAAAGTTGCGCGAAGCTGAACGCGACACGCTGTTCAATCAATACAAAGATCGTGTCGGCGAAATCGTCAACGCAACAGTGCAGCGTGTTGAAGGCCCGCTTGTGTTCATGGACTTGGGGCACGCATCTGCGCTCATGCCACCTTCTCAACAAAATCCGAAAGAGCACTATAAGATCGGAGATCGCTACAAAGTGTATCTCGCTGCTGTTGAGCAATCACGCCGCGGCCCTGAAATTCTCGCGTCACGCACAGCTCCAGAAATGGTGAAGGCGTTTTTCGAGATGGAAGTGCCTGAGCTTGCAAGCGGTACAATCGAAATCAAAGCTGTTTCTCGCGAAGCAGGCTCCCGCACAAAGATCGCCGTCATGTCGCACGACGAAAGCATCGATCCAATTGGTTCGTGTGTTGGTCAGCGTGGCGCTCGTGTGCAAACTGTGATGAACGAACTTGGTGGCGAAAAAATTGACATCATTCATTATAGTGAAGATGCGGTGAAATTCATCGTGAATGCGCTCTCTCCAGCAAAGGTGATTTCTGTTCAACTCAATGAAGAAGAGAAACACGCAAAAGCAAACGTTGCCGAAGATCAACTCTCTCTCGCCATCGGCAAAGGTGGGCAGAATGTTCGTTTAGCAGCAAAACTTACAGGCTGGAAGATTGATGTGTTAAAAGATGAGACCCCAGTCGAAGCATCTGTAGAAGTACCTGTTCAATAAAAATAATACAATCTCTATGAATCTTTGGCATGACATCCCTCACGGCGAGGTAATGGAACTCAATACCATCGTCGAAATTCCAAAACTTTCTCGCGTAAAATACGAACTCGACAAAGACACTGGTCTTATCAAATTCGACCGTGTGCTCTACTCACCAATGCACTACCCAGCAAACTACGGCTTCGTGCCAAAGACGCTGTGGGATGACGGCGATCCGCTCGACGTGCTTGTGCTTGGTCACGAGAGCTTAATCGCAGGTTGCCTTGTGACGGTGCGTCCAATCGGCGTGCTCGACATGATCGACGGCGGCGACGGCGATGCAAAAGTGCTTGCTGTGCCAACCGAAGATCCTCGTTACAAGAACACCAAGAACATCTCTGACCTCGAACCACATTTACTTGATGAAATTTCTCACTTCTTTAAAGTGTACAAGGATTTGCAGGGCAAGAAAGTGGAAGTAGGCGAGTGGAAAGATGCTGCCGCTGCTATTGATGTGGTCAACAAGTCATTCCGTTTGTACACAGAAAAATACTCTAAAGAATAGTCATGAAAGTTACTGTTGAACAATTACCAAAATCGACCGTCAAACTCACCATCGAAGTCGATGTCGCTGAGTGCGAGTCGTTTGTGAAAAAAGCTGCTGAACGCATTTCGAAAGAGGTGTCGATCGCAGGTTTTCGCAAAGGCAAAGTGCCGTATGACATTTTGAAACAACACGTTGGCGAAGGCGCTATCTATGAAGAAGCGTTTCAAGCAATCGTGAATGACACGTATCCAAAAGCAATTGAGCAAGAGAAGTTGCAAGTAGCTGGTAGAGCAAACATCGAGACGATCAAACTCGTTCCGGGTAACCCAGTGATCTTTGCAGCAACAGCTCCGCTTATGCCAAAAGTCACATTGGGCAACTACAAAAAGTTGAAGACAAAGAAAAAAGCAAAGGCATTTGATCAAAAGAAATTCGAGCGCACGATGAACGACTTGCGCAAAATGCGCGCTTCAGAGAAGCTCGTTGACCGCGCGGCACAAAAAGGCGACAAAGCGTTGCTCGATTTCCAAGTGAAGGTTGATGGCGTTGCTATCGAAGGCGGAAGCGCGCTCAAGCAAATGTTATTGCTCGAAGAAGGTCAGATGATTCCTGGCTTCATCGAAGGTACATTCGGCATGAAGAAAGGTGATGAGAAAGATGTGAACGTCACGTTCCCAGAGAACTATCACAAAAAAGATTTGCAAAGTAAGCCCGCTGTTGTGCATTTCAAAGTGCATGATGTGTATGAAGTAGTGCTTCCAGAACTCAACGATGAGTTTGCGAAGATGTTGAACTTCGAATCGCTCAAAGAGTTGGAGCTCGAGATCAAACAAAACATAGAGAAAGAACTTGAACAAGAATCACAACAAGAGTTCGACTCAGCTGTAGTGAAAGAGTTGCTTGAGATTTGTAAGTGTGATGACCTTGCTGATAGTTTGGTGGAAGAAGAGATCGACAAAATGATTCGCGAACTCGAATACGATATCGCAAACCAAGGTCTCAACTTCGACGATTACCTCACGCACTTGAAACGTACACGCGAAGAGATGCGTAAAGATTTCGAACCAAAAGCACAAGAGCGTTTGAAAGCAGCAATCGTCATGCGCGAACTTGCTGTTGAAGAGAAGGTGACTGTGCCGGGTGAAGAGATCGAGAAAGAGCTTGATGAGTTGCGTAAAGCATATGGCTCAAGTCCAGAGATGCTTGCTCGCATCAACTCACATGGTATGCGCGACAATGTGGAGAACAACCTCATCCACAAAGCGCTGTTTAAAAAACTCGCGGAATACACGAAGTAACGCGGGTCCTGCCATGTCGTTCGCGAACGACATGGCCTGCCGCCCTTCGCACCCTGTCCGTACTCGCCTGCGGCTGCGCGCACCTAGGGAACCCACACAGGTGTCACCCGCTGTGCGGCGACTATCCAAGCATGTCATTGCGAGGAGACACGTCACTCGCGAGTGACGTGTC
>JAHBAR020000035.1 GCA_018500015.2 Candidatus Kerfeldbacteria bacterium
CGGAGCTTGGGGATATGAGGATTTTGAGTGTAGGGCATATCCAACACTCTACTCCAGTACACAACACCAGAGTGTTGCGAAGGTATTGAACCATTACGCGCAACTTGATTTTGCGGTGAATTTTTGGTATACTATAGAGGTACGCATTAAAAATACACACTCATTCTTAGTCTAGTTGTTATGCTCACTTCTTTTTTACGTCCCCAGATTCTGTTGCCGCTCTGTGCATTTTTTCTTGTGCTCTCAACATCGGTTACATATGCTTCACCTATCCGTGTTGGAAATGTGCATCTTCCTAACTTGCAAATTGGCATGTCAGCTTCCAGCAGTGTAAGCACACTTACCGTACCGGAAGAAACATCAGAACAGACATATCACTTCCCAACATATACGACTCTTTTTGAATACAATGCAATTGGACTCAAGTTTGAAGGCGATATGCCACCAAACAGCGTCAGTGGGTATATCACTACAATTGCAGAAAGCGGCCAAAAAACAAACTACGCTATAGAAATGGTTGGTGATGATTTGCGTGATGACGGTGTTGTTGTGCAAGCAAGCGCTCCAATCATCACTCACAATGTTCATGCATTTACGCTGACGCTCACACTGCATACAAAAAATAATATACGTCCAACAATCACAGATGTGGAAGTGGTATATATTGACTCAAGAACTTCTACAACATCAATTCTGCCAGATGCGCAAACATCGCAAACAGCACCGACAGACGCAACTCAAGATGAACCTGAAGAAATAGCAAACACAGACGCGTATACCTACACCACATCAGACGGGTACGCTGTATCATCTGAACCCCTATATACCATCCCCTATACTTCAAACATAACCATTATTTCACGCGAAGATTGGGGCGCAGATGAGTCGTATCGCTACACAACAGACTCTGAAACAGAGGAGAGCATTGAAGTATGGCCGACTGAATACAGCCAACCACAAGCATTTATCACACCCCATACTTCGGGGTCAGACGGCGGCGAAGATCCGGCAGCAACTATTCGTGCAATCTATTACTTTCACGCCATTGTGTATGGTTGGGGTGACATTGGCTATAATTACATCATCGATCCAGCAGGAAACATCTATGAAGGGCGCGCAGGCGGTGATGCAGTTATTGGCGGGCATGCATACAACAGCCAAACACAAACCGGCTTCAACACTGGATCTGTTGGCATCGTCCTTTTAGGATGTTACGAAACATCAGAAGGCGCATGCGCAACACTCAACACGCCAACACAACCGATGCTCACCGCGCTTGAAGACCTTGTTGAAGAAAAATCACATCTCTTTGGCATTGACGTGAATGAACAGATTGATTTTCATGGCACCAGCACATATCGTCTCAACGGCCATCGCGATGTTTCAGCAACGCTCTGCCCGGGCGACCTTGCCTATGACTATCTTTCAAGCGTTCGAGCGGATCTTGCAACCGTCGACAAAAGCTCTCTTGAAGTACGCAACTCCATTATTACACAAGCATTTATCACAGACAGCGAGGGTAATACCATACAAAAAAGTGATCTCAAAAAAGACACTGACTACACACTCTCTATCACCGTTCTCAATACTGGGCAAAAACGTTGGCTGCGAAAAAATACCTATCTGATTGTCAGCAATGGTGAGAGCGACACAACACCTTCTCTTTTTGCAAGTACATCATGGCCCGAGGCAGACGGTCACATCAAATGGGATAAAGGGCAAAAAAAAGCTTTTACTTATGACACCGTCCACTTCACCATCCCTTTTCATACACCTTCGACTCGACCAAAAGCGGTTGACATGCACATTCACATCTACACCAACGTAAAAAATCAGACAGAGCCTCAAGACGTTGGCGGTATACAATCCATATTCGAATAAAAAAGAGCTCTCATACTGAGAGCTCTTTTTTATTTATTGAGATAATTTTCCTGAACCGTTAGGATTATACCCATTGTTCACCTCTTCACCATCCAAGAATCCATCGTCGTCTGAGTCTGGATCTAATGGATCGGTATCATATTCGTTTTCTTGAGTATATGTCAGACCATCACCATCTTGGTCCGAATCTGGAGCAGGAGCTGTATTCACATTTTGATTAAGTACACTATTGGTATTCACTACGACGTTTGTATTTAAGTTTACAGTACTATTAATATTCAACTGCTTATTACTATTCACATTTATATTTGAAATAGCCTCTTCTTCAACAGTGGAACCTCCTTGAAAAAGATCTAAGCCCGGGATATCTGTAACTGGATCTGGCGTTGCAATTGTCAATGCTTGATTGTGATTCCATATCTTCAACTCAAAAGACCACGTATGATTATTACCTGCCCAGTTAAAAAGTATTTTATGGAGATTATTCGTATCTTTTTCAATCCAAACAGTCACAATAACTGGGTCAGCAATCGCAATTTCTGCTTGACCTAAGCGTTTATCGACTGTACGAAAAAATTCTTGTACAAATGTTGAAGCTGAATCAGTGAGGGTTGCCTCATACTTACGCATGGTAACGTTTTCTACGGACTCAATTCCCAAATCTTTGGTAAGAACAACAGGCGGTGTTTGTGTCAGAGTTGCACCGAGCTGCGTGATACCGGCCAGTGAAATAGCTGCTGAGTTCTCTGCATTTGTGCTGTCAAAAAGCCATTGATTGCGAGGCAAATCTAGTCCTGCTGGAGCTTCTGTAAATCGAATATAAGAGATATTATCTACCTCCCGAATAGCGAGCTCCGCTTGTTTCATCGGTGTTTTAGATGGCGCTCCAGAACTGACTGTCATCGTTGCATCGCTATCAAGGCTATGTGTTGTTTTTACAAATGCACCGACAACCTGCGTCTTATCTTCTGACACTGCTTTAAATGTATCTATTACTGTTGCACTAAACGCTGCTGATTGAAGCTGAGCTGTCTGTGTAAGAGCAAGTTTCCATATACGTTCAGGCGAATTTAAAAACTGCATGTAGAAATACAAGCCAGTGCCGATCGCTCCAGCAAGAATAAGACCAATTAACGTAAAGACGATGAACTTTGTGCGTGTCGACATTCCATCTTTCATCACAGGCTTGATCGGGCTCACTACCACGCCACCGTGCTCTGAGCTCATACCGCTATATACCTGCATAGGTTGGGCTCCAAACGCGGCACCTGAGCTTTGATCATACGGTGACTGAACGTTCGACATCATGGTGTGTTCAAATAACGAAGATGCTCCCGTGCCCTGTGGCTGTCCGGTAAAGGCTGGAGTTGTTGGAGTAGGCTGTTGCATCATGGGCTGCGCCATAGGATTTGGCATAACAGGCTGCGCAGTGAATGCCGGAGTTGCTGGCGCTTGTGTCGGAATCTGAAAAGGAGAGGATTGAGTTTGAGGCGCGCTCCATGGCGACTGAGCTGCACTTTGGGTATCAAAAATATCATGAGTAGTACTTGCCGGTTCAAAAACTGGCGTAGCCGGTTGTTGAACAGGTTGAGGTTGAGCAGGCTCAGGTTGTTTGGATTGTGCGCTAGGCGTTCCTGCTTTTACAGAGTCATCAACGTCGCTTGGCTCCCAACCAGCCTGCAAAAGAGCGGCACGAATCTCTTGTTCCGATACACCTTTTTGAAGTTGTGTACGAATAAATGTCACGAGTTCTTCTTGGATCATACAAAAACACGCTAATAAATATTTTATGTATTCTAGCACAGCTCAGCCACCTATACCACTAACGCAAACGTAATATATATACACCTTCTCCAAAATATGGACGCGGACACAAAGAAAAAAGAATGCGCCAGTCAGGTGCGTACAGGCAATCATGCGCATATACAGGCTGTTCAAAAATCACCTCCGCATTTGTAAACAACACATTGTATGCTCTAGCAGCTTTTATATAGGCCTCTTCTGCATGCGTACGGTGGGTCAAACGTTCAATACGCTCATACACCGCGCCAAGCAATATATACTCAATGTTGTGTTTGCGATACCAGCCGAGCGAATGATATGTCGCGTTTGGTATAGTTTTCTTGTGCGGCAATGGTGTGTATGGTTCCCGGACAATTTTTACATTCTGCACACGCTCTTCAATGTACTGAGAGGCAAGCGCAACTGGAGTGGGCTGGGTATACGCAATTAACGTGCGGAGCAAGCGCGTTGCCGGAGCAAGCAAGATACACACGCACACTATAAGCATCCATGTGCGTGGAATACGAACGTATAGGGCATGCAAACCATAGGCCGCAATAATGAACAAAAGAGCTGTCATTGGAATCGCCCATCGCTCCCAATGCAGTTCATGTGCTGAAATGCCAAGAAGATATGAAAAACATGCTCCGCCTAAAATAGCTGTTTGGCGATTCAACGAATACAGTGCAATTACACAACCATACACAGCAATAATCAATACCCCTGTACCCACTTGCCACGGAAATACACTGAAGATATACCAGAGCATATTGCCAAGCCAAGAGAGCCCCATATGCTCTGCATGTTGTGTCGTGCTTTCAAACTGCAGATCGTGCAGTGTCTCTGAAAAATGTAAAAAAACAAACGGCGCGGAAAGAAACAAAGTACCACATCCGACTAGAGTAAACACAAACCACTGCTTCCACACTTTTTCTTTCAAAATTTGCACCGTTGCCACAATAATAAAGAGTGGCGCAATGAATGCTGAGGGAAACTTTGTCGTACACGCGAGTGCAAAAAAAAGTGCTGACAGTGCGTACCAACGTATGCGATGTGATGCCTCAGATGCACGAAGTAAAAAATACACACTCCCAAGTATGAAACACGCTTGAAGTGTGTCAGGTCGAATGATGTGAGCATACTGAATAAGATAAAAAGAAAAGGCAACGCACGCGCTTGCGATGAGTCCAACTTTTTTTGAATACAACACGCCAATAGCATATGCAAAAAAAATCATGCCAACGGATGCTGCGACAGAAATAATCCTGCCAGCTGTCACAAATAGTGTAAGGTGTTCATAAAAATTCAATACCACAGGAAGATCTGTGTGATGGAAAAAATTTAAGATCGCGCTCATTCCACGGAATATCAAAGCCAATAGAGCAATAAGTGGTGCTGCAGGTGCTCCATACCACTGTGGGTCCCATCCTGAAAAAGAAGTAAGGTTTTCTGCAACCAGCAATGCCGGCTGAATAAAGAATTCCTCATCTTCGGCATACTGCGCCGGTAACCCAAACGATAGGTGCCACACACGCATACAAATCCCAGCACAAACGATTACGATATATAACCAATGCGTTCGCAAGAGCGTAAACAAACGCTTCCACATACTATTGAATATGCGTTTTCAATATTTCACGATGGGTATGAACAAGTGCAGAAAGCGATTGTGTGTGCTGCGCCAACTGTATATGAGAAAAATGTTGACGCAACTCCTCGCCAGACATCTCTGTTGCAATATGCAGAGCGATGTCCCCCTGTCCTTCGTACCACGCCAATGTTGAAGCATCAGCGCGCATCACAAAAACAGTCTGTGAATCAACTCCGTGCAAATCTTTTGGCGCGGGCGTACATCCGATAGATAATTTATATTCAAGCAGCCCCATGCTGAGGTGAAAACCATACATGTTTGTATCCATACCATATGAGATGCGTTTGCGCCCTTCCGCAGCACTCCGTTGATATACTTGGTCAAACAATGGGACACCGAGCCCAACTTCCAGCTCTTTGCGATCAAATTGAGGGTATGCAGAATACGACAATGCGTAATAGTTGCCGTAATCTCGAACAATTGTTCCACCCAAAAATACTCCTGCGCGATGCGCCCACACTCCGCTCAATGGCACATCACTCAACTCTGCATAGCTCTCTTCAGTTAAACGAAAACGCGGATGCTCTTTGTGTCCGATCACATCACGATACACGGCGAGAAATTGTAAAAAAGATTCTTCTGTGAGATGTTTTTCATACGTAAATGTAATACCAAGTGTTGCGAGTTGCTCATACGTTTTTTTTAGCTTGCGACGATGATTTCCAACAAAGCGCTGTTGTAATGTTGGCACTGTAACATCCATGAACCATTCAATGCGCGGCGGTTGCACAATGCCTCCATCAATACTTGAGTTAAGCACAGAGATCATATGGTGCTCGTCACAATCTGCGCGCATCAACTCTTGAACACTGTTAACACGAAGCATAGTAACACCTCCAAGGTCGAGGACATCGCGCATACTATTTTTCTTTTTTCTTATCGAGACGATCCAAATGCAAAAATTTCACACCAAAGTAGGCAACCATACAAATCACCACAAAATCAATGCAAGTGCCAAGGAAGCTTCCCCATGCAATTTTTGTAGAGCCGAGCATAAATGAAGCGCTACGCAAGTCGCCAGCAGCACCAAGGAATGCGCCGATGATCGGATTAAGTATGTCGTTGACGATTGATGTCACCATTTTTGACACCGAGCCACCAAGAATGAAACCAACAGCAAGCCCAACAACGCCTTGTTCACGAACGAATTCCACAAACCCATCAAATGTTTTCATAATAGATATAGAATATCTCACAAGAGACAATACGCCAAGTCCAGCGGGCTCGACTCTGAGCAGCCGCACCGCACGCCTCAGGACGAACGTTATGCGCCGGCGTGAACCAGCAGGCTCGCTCCGGCCTAGATGACAACGTGACACTAAGGGCTCGACCCTGGGTAGACGAGTGCCTGCCACTGGCAGCCACTCTACGCCTCGACTGAGTGCTTCGCACTCGTCTCGCGTCTACCCTTCGAGCCCGCTGATGTATCAATGTTATAAAAAATACCTCCAATATGTTGGAAGTATTTTTTATACAGTGGACCCCAGCGGGCTCGAACCGCTCGCCTCCTGCGTGCAAAGCAGGCGCTCTACCAAATGAGCTAGGGGCCCTTAAGACTTTCTAAACAGCGAAGTGCATTCTACTAGCGACTAAACAACAAGTCAAGCGGAGCCGTCCACAGATCGGTAATCACTGCAAAACCTAAAATTACAGCGCCAACACCAATAAGCTTGTAAAATGTCCACGTACCGCCGCCACCCAATTTTGCCTCTGCCCACGAGTTGCGTCCAAAGATGCGCATCATTGTATCTGTCTTAATAACCATAAACGCTCCTGCCGCCACAATCATGAGTCCGATGATATATTTCATAGAGAATGAGTATAGCAGAAAAATGATAAAAATTTAATTTCCAAAAACGACCTCAATATTATTTCCATCAACATCTAAAAAATATGCTGCGTAATACTGATCGTGATATTCAGAACGAATCCCTGGCGCGCCATTATCTTTTGCCCCAGCTCGTATGGCCGCCGCATAGCATGCATCTACAACCTCATGAGAATTTGCCTTGAAAGCAAGATGAGCTCCTGTGTTTATAGGCCGATCTGTTGTAAACCAGATGTCAATTTTGACATCATAACCAAAACCAATAACATCAACACCATCGAATTGCTGCTCGTAAGAGAGTACGTATCCTAAAGGTTTTAAAGCGGCTGTATAAAGCGCTTTAGTTTTTGTTATGTCTTTTGTGTGGAGTGTAATGTGGTCGATCATGGAAGAAGTATATCAGAAAGGGCGACTGAGGGACTCGCTCCTGGGTAGACGATAACCTACCACTGGCAGCTGCTCTACGCCCCCCACTTCGCACTACGTGCTTGTCTCGTGTCTACCCTTCGAGTCCCTCTTCAGACATCCAAAGTAAAATAAAAACTCCCCAAAGGGGAATTGTTATTTTGGTGGGCGCTGAGGGACTCGAACCCCCGACCCTCTCGGTGTAAACGAGATGCTCTAACCAACTGAGCTAAGCGCCCAAATGGACTTTGAGAAAAAGTCCGTGACATTCTTTTGTCAATGCTTGTGCGCGAGGGGAGACTCGAACTCCCACGCCTTACGGCACACGCACCTCAAGCGTGCCTGGCTACCAGTTACAGCACCCGCGCTTAGCAAGGGTATATTTAAATGGATTTTTTGATATTCGTCAATACCTTCTCGATTTTTACACGCTTACGCTCCAAGCATGGAAGATCCTTTTTATAATATATTTTTTTAATTAACAATTGAGACTCTTTCTTGGCATATCGTACTTGATACAGTTTATTTTTGCCGCCTGATGTAATGTGGCCAGAAATTTGAAGGCAAGAATGAATTTTTTTCTGTAGCCACAAAACGTGCGCTTGACTTGCTGAACAAAAAACAGTGTAGAACATAAAGCTAGACTTCCATCTAGGATCATAATAAGAGTAAAAAGTTCCGTCGCCGTCAAAATGCCCGCGCAAAAAATCCATAAAATATTTCTGAGGTATAGAAATCTCACCAAGTATTTTTGATTTATTTGGCATCAAACCAATTTTCAATAAAAATTTATAAAAACGCACATCTCCTATTTGCAAACGATAGTACCTCTTATCAGTCGTTATCCCATTTGAAAAACGACCAATATGATACGTGGTTTTTAAAATATCTTGTACAGTTTCTAAAAGTTGTAAATCTTTTGAAGTGATAACAATATGTCGACCGTCTTTTGAGAGACTACCGTCGGTAGTAATGAGACCAACAACGTAGTAAAGGTGTGCAGAGGGAGTGAGATCAATCGCGTGTAAAGGTTTCATATGCTCAATGAATAGTGTATACCAAAAAATATATCATAAAACGCTGTGATGTGCAGCGCTTTATGTTGAACTAGTTTTTAACGAACGTTTCCTTCAAGCGTCGACCAAAGCTTTGGACGAAGTTGAGTTTTGCGTGACGGACTTTCGCCATCTTCACCACTTCGATCTTCTCAATAAGAGGAGATGCGACTGGAAAAATTTTGTCGACCCAGACACCGAACGACTGCTTTTGCACAGTGATGGTTTTACTTTCTGGCGTCTTGCCGCTCATCGCGATGATCATACCCTGAAAAATCTGGATGCGATCTTTGTCACCTTCAGAAATCTTCTGGTGAACGCGAACAGTCATGCCTGGGCGAAGGTCTTGTTTTTTTACCTCTTCTGCTGGAAGAGATTCTTCAGCTGCTGCTTGCGCTTGTTGTTCTGCTGCAACTGCTTCAGCCGCCGCGTCTACAACAGGAGCTGTGTTTTCAGTAGCTTCAGCTGGTGCTGTGTTTTGCTCGTTTTCTGCCATAATCATTTATTACTCAATATATTGAAAAGCATGACATACTATAAAAGAACCATGTCGAAAAGTCAAGAAGTCATTAACTGGTCGAATTCTGTGGGAATTTCAGATAAAAATTCGACTTTTTGGGCTGTTTTTAGATGAGTGAATGTCAGGCGATGTGCATGTAAATACAGGCGATCAAAAGACTTATTACTTTCGTACTGCTTCGACGTGTAGAGCGTATCACCAACAACAGGGTGACTAATAGCGAGCAAGTGCGCGCGAATTTGGTGTGTGCGGCCGGTGTGAATGAGCACGCGGAGCTCGCTCAGGTTTCGATGCGAACGAAGAACGTCGTATTCGGTCCATGCACTCTTGCCCTCTGCATTTTCAGGACGCGCCGCCATCTTCGACGGATCCATTGTTGAACGCGTGATCACAAAACGAATGTCATCATGCGTGCGATGTGGGACACCATGCACAACTGCGCGGTACTCTTTTTCAATCACTCGATCTTGGAACTGCTTTTTTAAATTTTCAAACGCTTCTTGCGTACGCGCAACAACCATCACCCCCGATACATCACGATCAAGACGATGCACGATGCCAAAACGCTCTTCACTATCTCCTACTCCTTTAATGTCTGGATATTTTTTGAGCAACTCATCAGCAAGCGTCCACTCGTGTGTAGATTCTGCAGCGTGCGTCAGTAGGCCAACTGGTTTTTCAACAACAACGACATCATCATCTTCGTGCAACACATTGAGCATGAAGTCTGTTGGACGTACAACTTTCGTAAGTTTTTTTTCTTCAGGCACTGCATACATAATCACATCACCTTCTTCCAAAAAATAATGCTTTGCGACGGCTTTGTCGTTCACGAGTGCAGCTCCTGCAACAATCAACGCTTGGACTTTGGTACGCGAAAGCTGTGGAATGAGAGCGCTCAACACTTTATCAAAGCGCTGTCCTACTTCACCGGCTGTAACACTATGCTTTGAGTGCGATGTCTTTGCCATGATAGTGTTTATGCTTACTCTTTTTCACTTTTTTGCTCATCAAAATTTTCATTGCTTCGTCAGCTGAATCAACGATGGTAAACAAACCCATGTCGCTTGCGTTGATTGCGCTGTGCTCTTTCAACATCTCTTTTTCAAAAAACACTTTGAGTGCGCCCCAGAATTTTTTGCCAACAAGAATCATTGGTAATGCATTCATCTTGTGCGTCTGCATAAGCGTAAGCACTTCCATCACTTCATCGAGCGTGCCAAATCCACCAGGAAAAGCCACAAATGCGTGCGATGGCGAGGTGAGCATCACTTTGCGCGTGAAGAAATAGTGAAAGCCCATGCCGTGGCGCACATATGGATTGATGCGTTGTTCAAATGGCAACTGAATGTTGAGGCCAATGCTCTCACCGCCGCCGGTGTATGCTCCTTTGTTTGCGGCTTCCATGAGCCCAGGACCGCCGCCGGTGATGACAGAAAACCCTGCTTTCGCCATTTTGTAGGTGAGCTCTTCTGCGATCTTATAGTACTTTGTTCCTTCTGCAATGCGCGCTGAACCAAAAATTGTAATGTCAGCATTGAGCTTCGACAAAAAATCATAGCCGTCAACGAACTCCGACATGATACGGAAGATGCGCCATGTAGCGTCGCCCGAACGAAAATCTTTTGGATGAATCACTTCACCACGCATCAACACTTCGTCGTCAGGCATTGCGTTTTGTATTTTTCGAGTTGAGGATGGTTTTTTTGTAGGCATAAAGAAATTGTATGCGACCAGTGTAGCAGGTTTCCTTACAGAGGGGCAGGGCTGCGCTTAAAAATAGAAACCTACCCCTTTTGGTATCAGAAACCAGATTTTTTACTTGCGCGCTTTCAGTGGTCTTGTATAATGCTTTTTGCACATTTCGCGGGTGTCGTATAGTGGTAATACCTCAGCTTTCCAAGCTGATGCGAGGAGTTCGATTCTCCTCACCCGCTCATAGCTCAATTCAATCTACAGCTGCGCCAACTTGCTTAAACGCGCACGTAGCTTCTTTTCTTGGTTGTGTATATATTGTGCAAATTCCTTCTCTGCAAACCCATGAGGCTGTGCGGGGTCCACAAACTGAAAAACTTCTGCTGTAAAATCAATCACACCCATAGCGATCTGCAAACGAATGCGATCAGCTGGAGAAATATGTTGTACAGAGTCCATAAACCGACTACGAAATTCGTCGGCCGCGCGCTTTGATAATGCTGTATCACGTACAACTGAATCTGGATCTGCTCCGTCAAAACAAGTCATTTCGCTTGGAGATGTGCACTTGTGAACCAACCTATAAAAATCCGCGCGAGCAATTCCGCCATGATTCTGGAAAGCATTCATTAAAAAACTTTTATATACAACCTCTGGGTGCATATGCATTGCCTGACCCGATGACAATGTTTCTTTGCCCTCTCCTTTTCCAAGGGTCCACACTCCAACTGTCATCGGCAAAATGTGCCAAGGGGTTCCCTGTCTATATGTGGCATCCATATAACTAATTTTCTCTTCCGGTGAATCACCATAGCTGACGTAATCATCACCACGATTAAAAAACGGTACAAAATATTTATGGAATGGTGCTTTAAGCTCCATCACCGCATTTCTTACTCTACCAAAAGCTGTGAAGTCATCAATGAACACCACGGCCTCTGGTTGGTCCGGAAAAGGCCAAGGCAAGACAGATGGATCTTCAGCTGTACTCCGAGCATGTGTGTCTTTGATTTTATCATCGCTCATAAAACGAATTGGAGGAAGTTGTGGCAACGCCTCACCGCGATCTTGCCGTGCGCGCCAACGCTCCTTAAGCAACCAAGCCAACGGGCGGGCGGAGTGGTCAAAAAATACTAATGGAGCATTTGGGTGTGTCACTAATGCATCTGCACACAATTGGGTAATCAATGTATCCGCGTTCTTAAGCAACAGTTGTTCATAGTGAGGAATCTCATACCCAAGAAACGGCTCGCCCAAAGCATGGATGCGCTCATCAAGCGACGCATCAAATGTGAGCTGTTTAGCTGTTCTATCGGCTTCATAGCATCCATACACTTCAATCCATTTTTCTGGGTCTTGGCGCACAGTTGCAAACAGCTCAGCTACTGGCGGGAAAACACGCTGCCAATATGCTATCAATTGATCAATTTTCTCGAGAGCTAATTTTTTATATCCACAATGGTCATCGGCAGTACGTTGGCCAACACGCACGTCGCCTTCAGCAAACAGTGCAGCAAAAGCAAAAAACTCAGCCTTCATGTGGTCAGCCATGGTACGAGGCCGAGCAATCTCCGGATGCCGACTCAAAGCGAGAAAAACCTCCGCTGAACGCTCTTTTAAAACTGAGAGATGAAATTGGTCTCTTCCAGGGACTTCACGACGCAGCTCTGGGTAAGCTAAGAGGCGCGCTATCATTCCTGTGCATACGGTAGTATGCCCACCTCGTTCACCATGCTGGCTAAGTAGTGTATCTATAGTATGGACAATCGCTGCTTGTGGTGATGGAATATATGACCCGCCTAACGCAACACTTGTTTCAACCGTTTCCACAGTAAAAAACTCTGAATGTGGGCCAAAATCTTCTAAAGCTCCTTTTTTCCAAGTACCTATATTCATATGACCCATTTCAAAAGCCTGCTTTGCTCTAGCTAAAGCATCAATATACATTCGTTCCGCCCAAATACGCTCAGACCCCTCGCACTGCTGTACTGCAACACGTAATTCTGCAAAAGATGTAAGCATGGCTTGATACAGCGGATTCTCCGCTCTACGCGCAATGATCGCCTCTTCTTGTTCCTCGGCACTTAACGCTAAAACACTCCCTTCCGCAATGATAGCTAGGTTGCCATCAGGATGAGTGTTGAATTGCCGGCGCGCCTCTGTTACTGCGGAGCTTAAAGCGTTGATTCGATCTCTGAGACTACGATCAGGCGATAATTCAAAAGTCTGAGACTCTGCTTGTGCCAGACGAGGTTGCGCTTCCATATAATTCAGATATGTTAGCAAAAAAATTTGCAAAAGTCAACCCTCCTCTTCATGATTCGCTACCTCTGTTTTCTGCACAATTCCAACCAGACTTAGTCTATTTAGACTTAACCCACTGAGCACGCTCATGGAAATAATCAGCTACTCTGCGTTGAACTGCGCACGATCAAAGTATAATCGATCATATACCTCAAAAGGCTTCCCAACAACAACTGTACTTGCCTCGCTCAAAGAGAGGGTCAATTGTCCCGGCTGTCCAAAGTCCCAGCGATCATAATACGCAATATACTCCCCATCTTCATCGTGGCCCAAAGAAAGCATCACGTGACCTAAAGACAAAATCCCAGCGTCAGAATCATTGACAACAACACCGTGCGCGACCTTGTCAGCAACTAGAGCGTATGGCTCTCCGAGGCTTGTTAATTCCTTGAACATCTCTAAAGAATCATCTGATCTGTGGCCAAAACGAGAATCATATTCTAAATCTTCACGCAGCTTGACTGCTCGTTTATGTTTGATTGGATCAAAAGGAGTTTCTAAAACAGAAACAATCCTACGTATCTTTCCTGTCTGTGAAAGTGGTTGTGGTGTATACTCAAATCGATTGTTGCGTGATAAAAAATGTTCAAACCAACCATTCACCGCATAATAATATTTATCTTCTGTTGAATGCTCTGGCTGGTATTGAGAGACTGAAAAAGAGTTATGGTGTTGTGGTAAACCTAAGTACAAACGAAAACCGTCATCTCGTATAGGTGAAGACTCTCGAAACTCTTCAAGATCAGGATGCTCGTGTGCGCCATTGAGATTGTCTTTCCATTGTGTAGTAACCTCTTGAACAATACTTAAAAGGTGTTTTCCTGTGCCCGCTGGAATAACAGTACGATACAATAACTCTGAAACACCTGGTGTATAGGCCATTCTACGCTCATCGGTGATGCCTGTGTCTACCAACTGCTCAGCGGCTTCATCACGATGCACGAAACTCATTGATTCAGCGCGCGTGTATTCATGCATACTTCTTTCAGCCGCAACAAGACCAGCAGCTCCCAGAGCTATTGACTTAAGAAAACGCCCTCTCCCTTTTTTACTATCATTCATAAAGTTGAGTGTACACTTTTTTTACTTGCATAGAAATGTGCTCTTGAGCCAAGAATAATGGGTGGCCTTCTTTTATACTTTGTATTGCCGGCATCCACACATCGCGAATAACAGGGCCGTATTTTGCAATAAAACTAGGTCGCTTTTCAGCTGGTACGCGATCAAGACGAAACGCGTTGTCATAAAAATCAGCAAGCTCCACGACGGCAACTGCTTCATCTTGAATAGCTTCCCGTACATGTTCTTTGTAAAAAATATTTTTTGCTTCTGGTGACCCGACGACTTCTGGATTGCTCAAACCCTTGACTGTGCGAGCAACACGATGACCAAACATACGCTCGATTACGTACAACGCTTTATGCTCATCATCCTCTTCGCCGTATGTTGCAACCAAACGCTCTGACTGATCTTCAACAACATCATGAAGCAACGCAGCGCACACGATGTCAGCGTCAACGACACGGAAATCACGAAGCACGGTGAGCGCAACACGCAGCGGATGGTTGATGTATGCTTCGCCATCTGGCCGCTTTTGCTCAGCATGTGTAAATTCCGCGATTTCAAACGCGCGGTGAATACGCTCTTTTTCGCTATCTGAAAAAACCGCGATCAAACGTTCAAGCTCAAGTCGACGTAAATTGAATGCGGAGTCATTCATAATGGTAAGCGTAACACTTTTTCACCATGCATGTTCATAATGCCAAGACCTTGAAAATACGTGACACAAGCCTACGCTGTGAACGTAGCATCGTCAATCTACTTCATAAATTGCTGCCCAGAGTCTCATAAGCACTGCCTTCATCTCAAGTATACTATTTTCTGCATTATCATAGTGACGGCTCTCCATTTCTAATCCATAGACACACTGCTTTGCGTGTTCGATGTCAGCAACACCATGAACATCGGTGTATTCAAAATTTGTTCCACCACACTTTTGAGCAAGGGCGGCGATATACGGGATGAATGCAGAAGATGTGTATTCGCACAAAGTAACAAGCGACATATTCTTTAATCCGTTCATTTGAGTAGTATGCTTATGAACTTCGTGTACAGCATGAGAGACAGCGACATACGCTGCGGGGGCGGGTTGTATATTTGCGGAAGCAAGAAAACGCTTCAACATACCTGGATGATCCTGCGACAACTCTTCAAAAAGATTATTTTGTGTCGCCGATCGAGCATAGATAGACTGCACGGAAAGCATGGCGGCAGCCATGCATGGAATAAAATTACCATCTATAGCAGCAGCATATCGCTGTAAAATATTCTGGGCTTGTGCAGTGCTTAATTGAGATACATCTCGACACAATGCCGTAGTTTCTTGTAAAGCAACTTCGCAAATCGCACTAACACTTGTGGGTTGAGAATTCATACTATTTATATAAATGATATCTATTGTGATACTATAGACATGCATACAAAATTCAAATATATCCTCCAAAAAAGGAGAACTTATGAAAACTTCTCTTCTCAGCGATATTGGTCTCACCACATCAGAATCAACCGTCTACATAACATTGCTTGAACTCGGCACTTCCTCAGCAGGGCCTATTATCCGTAAATCTGGCTTGTATAACTCCATTGTCTACTCCACCCTTGGGAGCCTTATCGAAAAAGGATTTGTTTCGTTTCACAAGGAAGGCAAACGAAAAATGTACACAGCAAGTGATCCGGAATACATCCTCACTTTTTTGGAAAAAAAGAAAAAAGATATTGAGTCAATACTTCCAGAACTTCGCGCAAAGCAACAACAGGTGGATCGACAAACTGCCGAAGTATTTTCTGGCTTCCGAGGGTTTAAAATCATGCTCTACCAATTTATTGAGGAAGCGCGCAAAGGTGATGAGTATTTGTTTTTTGCTTTTTACACAAAGGACAACGATGTTCACGAGGAGGTGCATGAATTTTTGAAAGAGTATGAACGCGAGCGCACTCGAAGAGGCATTGTAGTCAAAGGTATTGTCCCGAAAAAAGCGCGTGAGAAATATGAGGGTAGAAATCTCAAAAATATTTTGTTCACAAAAGAACCCGTGCTTACAAACATCGGAATTTTCCAAGACAAAGTGATTCTCACGCCGTGGGAAGATGGAAAAAATTCATTCCTGATTCATTCAGCGCAACTTGCACAAGAATTTCGTGCGTATTTTTATTCGATCTGGAGCACAGAAAAACATTAAGGGATTTTGAGAAGTAAAGAAATTCGCGCAATGCGCGGTTCTGCAAGCCTTGAGGCGACCGAGGCGTACTATAACGTACGTCGAGAGAGCCGAAAGGCTGAAGAACAAGCCCGGAGGGTATAAAAAAGCCAGAGTAACTGGCTCTGCCAGGACTCCGGCTTTTTTATACAGTGCGTGAATTTATTGCTTCTCCCCAGCGAGCTGTCCGCAGGCGCCGGCAATATCGCGGCCAAGATTCTTGCGAATCGTTGCCGAGATTCCCATGCGCTTAAGAAGATTCAAAAATTGTTGGGCGTGATCACGAGGTGTTTCGCTATAGTCTGATTTAGTTTTATTGTAGACGATCAAATTGACGTGGAGGAGTTGAGGTTTGTTGATGCCTTCAATAAATTTGCCGAGGTCGCGTGCGTGTTTTGGCGTGTCATTAATTTTGTCGAGCAAAATATATTCAAGGAACACTTTGCGATTGGTAATTTCAAAATATTGCTTCAGCGCATCTTGCAGTTTGGAGAGATTGAACGAGCGATTGACTGGCATGAGTGCGCTGCGGTCGTCATCGTTGGCTGCGTGAAGAGAAATAGCGAGATTCACTTGCGGCCACGCTTTTGCGAGCTTTGGAATCATGACGACGATACCTGATGTTGAAACAGAAATATGACGATCGCCGTAGCCGTATGTGCTGGTAAGTAAACGAATGCTTTCATCGACCTCTTTCCAATTGTTGAGCGGCTCGCCCATACCCATGTACACGATGTTGTTTGGACGTTCTCCTAAATTGTGTTCGTGCATGTACTGAATCCAAAACAACACTTGGTCAGCAATTTCTTCGGCCGAAAGGTTACGCATTAAGCCTAGTTTTCCTGTTGCGCAAAATGTGCACGCCATAGCGCAGCCCACTTGGCTCGAAATGCATGTCGTCCACGCATCATCAGGTTTTGGTTGCATGAGCACAGTTTCAATGATATTGCCATCGCGCGTTTTGAGCGCCGCTTTCACAGCGTTCTTTTGAGATGACACGAGAATTTTGTGAACGCTCAATGTCTGTAGAGGAATTGAACGCTCTGCTTCTTCGCGCAACTCTTTAGACCACGTCGAAAGGTCAGACCATTTTTGGATGCCTTTTTTGACAACTGCTTCAACAGCTTGATTGACTCGATACTGTGGCAAACCGTGATCTTCTGCGAATGTGTGGATGGTGCTGGGAAGCATAGAATGCGTATACTATCCCATTTTTCGGGCATTTGTCAATGTGTACTCATCTGTCACTACCCAACAGGTACAGGTCCGCACTCTCCTGCGGAGCGCGACCTTCATTCTCAGAATTTTTAATGATACTTCGTATTACGCCAAGCTAAAAATCTTCCGAAAGCCCTGTTGAAGCAGTGAGCAGCTTCGCCATTAAAATGCAGGGCGAAGTGTGGGTTGCGAAATAGCCATTTCGATGCTAGACTGCGTTGGCATTTATAGCTATGGCGTGGTGGCAGAGTGGCTATGCGATCGCCTGCAGAGCGGTTTTACGTCGGTTCGAATCCGGTCCACGCCTCAACAAAAAAGAACCTCGCGCTGAGGTTCTTTTTGCATTCTACTGGCCGAGCATGATACCAGCAATGAGACCAGCACAGAGAGCGATGCCGCCCATGATGAGGATACGAACACCAGCTTTAAGTTTTGGTTGATGCGTAAAGCGCGTGGTACCAACACCAAGCAAAAACAAACCAAGGAGCGTAATGACAATAGAGGTAGGGATGGCGCTATGTATTGGAAGAAAAATGTATGATGATAATGGAACAAGACCTCCTACGATGTAGGAAAAAAACATAAAGATGCCTCCGCGCACAGACAATGACTCTGGCTCTTGAGCGATTTTCAGTTCGCGAATCATCATCTCTTTGAGCATGAGGTCGTGGTTGCTTGCAGCTTCATTCACCATCTGCGTTGCGAGCTCTTGCGACCATCCATCACGCACGTACATTTCATGCAGCTCAATTTTTTCTTCTTCTGGATTATTATGCAGCTCTTCTTTTTCTTCTGCAATTTTGCGTTCATCAACCTCTTCCTCAGAACGATTTGAGACATATGAGCCAATGCCCATAGAAATAGATTCAACAGCAATAATGACAACACCAGCCAGAATGACGGTTTTATGATTGCCGCTTCCGATCGCGATACCAGCTACAGAGCCAAGGGTTGACACCATTCCGTCTTGCATGCCAAAAACAATTTCACTCAATACCTTGAGCACCGACGATTGCTGATGGTGAATATAATCAGTTTTGAGGTTCTCGTGTTTTTCCATACAAACAATTATAGCAAAAATTATTCTTTCGGGAGGAGGAGTTGATTTTGAATTTTTTGGATTTCGTCGCCAGAGAGTTGTTTGTGCTGAGCGAGGTTGCCAAGGAAGTCGACAATGGTGTCGACGATCACTTGGGTTTGTCGATCGACTTCAAAGTTGATGCGATCACCAGATTTTTTGGAGCCAAATGTTGTACGACGCAGAGTCTCGGGAATGAGGTAGACGGTGATTGTGCGATTTTTTTTGTCGATGTCAGCAACAGTGAGGCTCACGCCATTGAGCGCGAGGAACCCTTTTGGAAAGACGTACTTCATCCATGTTTCGGGCATCTGCATGGTGATGACATAGTTGTTGGTTGGCTGCTCGACGCTCACCACTTCTGCTGTGCCATCGACATGACCCGACACAATGTGCCCGCCGATTTCCATGCCCGCACGATGTGAGCGTTCGACGTTGACCATGTCGCCGACTTTTAGGTTTGCGAGCGATGTGACGTTGAGTGTTTGCTGCATAACGTCGAACTCAACGGTACTTGTGGTGAAGCGCGTGACGGTGAGACACACGCCGTCGATAGCAATCGACGCTCCCACCTCAACGCCGTCCATGAGCTCAGCTGGAAGATCAATCGCAAACGTCAAAAGACCGTCTTGGATAACGGTTCGAGTAATAGGATACGCGCCAGAGACGATACCAGTGAACATAGACGTGTAATGTAACACATTAGGCCATTTTTAGGGAATTTCTGATACTTGACCATTTCCTCAAAAGCCATTATATTCAATGGCGCATTTAGCTTCGCGGGTATCGTATAGCGGCTATTATGTGTCCTTGCCAAGGACAAGATGGGGGTCCGACTCCCCCTACCCGCTCATACACTAAAAGACCGGCTTCATACCGGTTTTTTTATTGGCAGATTCAAGAAATTAGACTCTCTTTATAGCGTGATCAAAAACGACTTTGACTTGCGATTATATGACGGAATTTCTTGAGCATGGAAGCGTGGGTTATTCTCCAAAAATTCGTTGAACGATTTGTATTCTCCCATACCTTTAATATCAAGATCATTGAGCTTCCAATCATCTAAACATATAATCAATGGCCGTGTAATTCGTGATGCTAAAAAATCGAGTACGGCTTTGGATGAACTATACGTATCGCAATCGATGAATACAATGCCAAAGTTGTTGAGCGCATGCTGCTCTGCTGTGTGCGGGTTAAGTGTTTCGGTATACCACCCCTTCACCCACGTGATGTCGTTTGTATCCACTCCCCTACGACGCAAGCATTCTTGCAGCTGCTCAAAAGAGCACGCGTAAAATCCTTTTTTCCAAACACCATCATCTTCATTTTCAGAACCCGCGGGCAAACCTTCAAATGCATCAAATCCAAACAAGCGCATGCTCTCAAGCTGCATCTGTTTGCGCACCAATGCCATGCTCCCAATGGAGTTACCATTGAACACTCCAAATTCAAGATAGTCGCCGATGTTGTCTCCTTTGAGTTGTCGCAAGCGTTTCACGCAAGCAGTGAAAAATTCAACCAGCGTTTCTGGCGGCACAAGGTTCACAGCGCACATATCAGCAACCTCTCCCGCGGTCCACGGCGAACGCGGCACAGGATTCCATGCGCGGTAGATTTCTTTCAGTATTCGAGTAAGTGGAGAATAGCGATAGGTTTTCATACAGATAAGTATATCAACATATTCTTTTTTTGCTATACTTCTTCCATGAAGTACACACATATCAAAAAGAGTGCACAATCAATGGTGAATCTCGGATTTTTACAGTATGCGGAGCTTATAAATACTCCCAAAACTCCAGAGATCAGCATCGCGTATGTGGAAGTGAAAGGAAAAAACAAAACCATCATCAATAATGGGAGTAACGCGGCCTATTATATTCTCGAAGGCAGCGGAACATTTGTCATCGACAACGAAACCGTCACGGTAGAAGCTGGTGACGTCGTCTTTATTCCGCGCGGCACGCAATACCAAGATGCCGGCACCCTCGCGATGCTTGCAATTAACACACCGCGCTACGATCAAAACACTGTCACCTACATTGATTAAATATGTATGACACTCAAACACACACTTTCGATTTTTATTATTTTCAGCATACTTGGTTGGTTCGGCGACACGCTCGTACGCACAATTGATTTTGGTTATTGGTATTCGTACAACGCATTCAATATTCCGTTTAGCCCAACCTATGGACTCGCATGCGTCGTCATTTTATTCATGCATCAACTCATGAAAACATATTCTCTGCGCACGCACTTTTTTGTGTACCTCATTACGTTGCCGATCTACGAACTCATCGCGGGCTTTGTTGGCGAATGGGTGACGCATCGCAAACTCTGGGATTACAGTTGGATTCCAGGCAACATCTACGGATACACAACTCCCTTTCATGCCCTGCTCTGGGGTGTCTCTGGTGTGCTACTGGTATATTGGCTTGATCCATTGATCTGCCGATGGCTCCACATTACAGATCCTGAGTTCAAAAAAACATCTTCGCGATGAAGGTGTTTTTACTTTAGTCTTTTGGTACGCGTCTGCGAATTTCCTGATGATGTTTTTGCAACTCAACCATGAGCTCGGTTTCAGCAACGAGGTTATGACGACGGTTTGAAATTACAAACTCGCCGTTGATCATCAGGTCGCGTACATCGCGTCCGCCGTGGGTGATCATATTGCCAAGAAGTGTGACAGGATTTTCTTCGTCATATGGCATGATTCCACGATCACGCACTTTCCAGAATGCGAGATCGGCTTTAAAGCCAGGAAGGATGCGTCCACGATCGTGCATTTGCAAACTATCAGCACCGTTAGAAGTCATCATTTTGAAAAGTTCTTCGTAGAAGATAACAGACTTGTCTTGATGCATGATGCGCGCTTGGAGAGCTTCACTTAAAATATCGAGACTGTTTTTGGAAATGACACTGTCAGTGCCAAGAGAGATGAGATCAGTCGCCTTGTGCTTCTTGAAAAGCAAATATGGAAACTCACCAGACTTGTGAAGCTTATTGGATGTAGGAAGATGCACAACACCGATCTTATGCTTCTTCACAAGCCCAACTTCTTCGTCAGTAAGATGCACGCCGTGCGACATGATTGTACCTGAATGCGCGAGACCGTAGCGTACAAGGGTATTCACCGTGCGGTCGCCATGCACTTCTAAGTTACGCTGTACTGAAGCTTGCGTTTCTGCGACGTGCGTTGTGAATAGCGTTTTGTATTTCTTCACAAGCTGTGCAACTTTTTTGAGAACTTGAGGAGTTGCAGAATGTATTGTATGAATCGCAACAGCAATTTGAGTAAAATATTTTTTACGATTCTTCAGAAGGTTCTCAACATACTCAGGAGTGTTTTCTGGATGAGAATTCGAGACTGCGGAAATTGCATTCACCACATTTTGGCGCACGAGTTTCGCCGCTTCTTCAATTGGCTCAAAGACAGCGTAGTGTGAGAGGGTCGTCGTAATACCGTTCTTTTGTTCTTCGGTAAGATCACCAACTGTAGAAACAAAAAAGTCTTCGTCAGTCATCTGACTTTCAAACGCAAACATATCTTTGAGCGAGCGTTCGAGGTTCTCCCCTTTTTCGAGCATCAACGAAGAGCGAAGTAAATACATCGGCGGATGTGTATGCATGTTCACAAATCCTGGAGTGACGATGATGCCACCGCGTTTACTTCCATCGTAAATGAGCTCGATGCCGTTGAAGTCGATTTTCTTTTTTGCTGGATCAAAAATATCAATGATACTTCCGTCGCGAATCAAAATGGATTTGTTACTCCATACTTGCACCACTCCTTTTTTGTCGGCGGTGATGATGTATTTTGGTTTGTGAATGAGCACTGTGCGAGCTTGAGCGTTGTCGCTCACGTGCGTATAGCGGCTGCGTTTTTCTTTGAGAGGATACGCAAGCTCCCCTGGCGCTGTGCGCTGGATCTCATTACGAAGGTGGTCGTACATAATGAACGAGGATAGCACGAAAACCGTTAAAACAAAACACCCCGCGGTGAGGCGGGGTGTTTGTATCAATTTCTATTCAGCGGCAACTTCTTCAGCTGACGTTGGATTTTCCAACGCTGCGAGTTCAGGATGATGCGTTGCAAAACCGGTACCGACTGGAATCAACTTACCGATGATCACGTTTTCTTTGAGACCACGGAGTTGATCGACCTTACCAGAGACTGCTGCGTCGATGAGGATCTTCGCTGTCTCTTGGAATGACGCTGCTGAGAGGAATGAGTCGACAGAGAGCGATGACTTGGTGATACCCAAGAGCACTGGCTCGGTTGCTGCTTTCTCATTACCCTTCTCTTTCGCTGCCATATTGGCATCTTTGAGTGTTGAGCGAGAGACCACATCGCCGATCACGAGGTCTGTACCTTTTGGATCAAGCACTTTGAAGCGTGCAAACATCTGACGGATGATGACTTCAATGTGTTTGTCGTTGAGTTTTTGACCTTGAGATGAGTAGATGTATTGGATCTCGTGGATGATGTACTTGTTGACTGCTTCAACACCGCGGAGTGCGAGGAGTTCGTAGAGATCAAGGCTTCCTTCAGTGAGCTGCATACCAGCAACAATGTGATCGCCTTTCTTTACCCAGATGGAGTAGCCAGCTGGCACTGGGAATGCGCGGATCTTCTCTTCTTCACCGAAAAGCGTGATCTTGTTCTTGAGCACTTTCACTGTGCCTTTGATGCGAGCTTTTACTTCGCCGTCGGCATTTTCATAAAGCACTTGGCCTTTGCGCACTTTTTCTTCATCCGCAACGGCAACTTTGTCGCTTTTCTTCACTGTGTACTCTTCTGCGACGTTTGCAAGATGAGACACATTGATGACTTGCTGTTTGTTCTCTTCAACGATTTCGACAATGTCGCCGTCGACATCAGAAATGATTGCCGACTTTTTGAGTGGGCGAGCTTCGAACAACTCTTCAACGCGAGGCAAACCTTGTGTGATATCAGCGCCTGCGACACCACCAGTGTGGAAGGTACGCATGGTGAGCTGAGTACCAGGCTCACCGATGGATTGTGCTGCGATGATACCAACAGCACTACCCATTTTGACCATCGAGTTTGTTGCGAGGTCAAAGCCGTAGCATGCTTTACAGATACCACGGTCGAGAGCGCATGTGAGCACAGAGCGGATTGTTGCCTCTTCGACATCGGAAGATTCAACAAGCTCTGCCTCTTTCTTGGTGACGAGCATACCAGCGCTCACGAGCACTTTGCCTTTGCTGTTCACAACATCTTTTGCGAGCACTCGACCAAGCAAACGGTTACTGACTGTTTCACCCATGTCTGCAGAATCTTTCTTGGTGATTGTAAAGCCTTCATCAGTACCACAATCGTTGGAGACGATGACGATGTCTTGTGCAACGTCAACCAAACGGCGTGTAAGGTACCCAGCGTTTGCTGTACGAAGAGCGGTGTCGGTCAAACCTTTACGCGCACCGTGAGTCGAGATGAAGAATTCGAGCACTTCGAAACCTTCTTTGAAATTTGCTTTGACAGGAAGTTCGATGGTTTCACCAGACGGGTTGATCACGAGACCTTTCATACCCATCATCTGGGTTGTTTGACCCCATGAACCACGAGCACCGGAGTTGATCATTGCATATGCAGGTGAGTTTTTATCAAGAGCAGCCTGACACACAGCAGTAACTTCGTTCTTTGTCTTTGTCCAAATTTCGATCACTTTTGCGCGGCGTTCATCATCAGTGAGCAAGCCCATGTTGTAGTGCTCTTGCACTTGTTCAACGAGCTTGTCAGCGTCTGCAATGAGTTCAGCTTTCTTCTCTGGCACGACAAGGTCATCCATACCCCAACTCATGCCGGATTTGGTGATGTATTCGATTGCGAGATCTTTGACATTGTCCAGCAATTCAACTGCTTTTTCGCTACCAGATGCATCGAGACAGTCAGCAATGATTTTTTTGAGCTCTTTTTTATCAACAATTTCGTTCAAGAATTGTTGAGATTCTGGAAGAACACTGTTAAAGATGATGCGACCTGCTGTTGTGCGCACAACAGCACCATTCATGAGAACGGACACAACAGTCTGCAAGTGCATGCGACCTGCTTGGTATGCAAATACTGCTTCTTCTACAGA
>JAHBAR020000028.1 GCA_018500015.2 Candidatus Kerfeldbacteria bacterium
ACAATACACAACGATTACACATGGGACTTGGGTGCAACACACCCATGGAAGTGGTGCATGAAGTGTTGCGAAGGTCTTGACTATGGGACGGTACGCGAATCCAGCCTTCCTCCAACGCATACTTTGTGCGCGACTCAGGAAACACCTGTCGCCAACATTGCGCACGATGATCGTAGGTCACACACTCTAAGCTTTCCACCGCAAACTCTTTCTGCAGCTTTGCCGCCCATCGTCGAGCCCACGTACGAGGACTTTGGATGTTGCGCATAAACAACTCCTCATCGTGCGTGTACGCGACCAAATCAACGGCACCACGCTTCACCACAGCCGAGAGCATACGCGACACCATCGCATACACACCCAATGTCACAACAGAAAAAATGATGAGCAAAATCATCGTGGTCCATACCGTAAACTGCATGACATCACGCAATGCATACAACGTGACAAGCGCCATGCATAACACCACTACAAACGTCGACATCAGTGCAAAAAATCTTCGCTTGAGCACAACGCGAATGTCCATTAACCGATGCCGCGCCATCGCATACGCCATCATAAACGAGAAAAAAACCGTCGTTGCTGCTCCAAACACCTGAATAGACGAGATGTGAATCACCCCTGCATTCATCTCTAAAAATGGAACGATGACCATCGAAAACACTCCAAACAACATCGGCACGAATAACCCAATAATCATATATTCCAGCTGCGTGCGCTCGCGCTCGGCATTCACCATAATAAGACGCTGAATGATAGAAGCAAAAATTCCAGCAATAAGTGCGCACACCACAAACACGCTATACGGATACAGAGCTCCTGTGGTAACCTCGATTCCTTGAGAATAGTGAAAGACATACGGCGATGCAACTACCAACACGGTTTCACAGAGCATCGAGGCTACAACAATGCGCACCCATGTAGGTTGGTGCTCTTCATATCCAAACGTGTTTACAAAATACATCACGCTCACAAGCTCAGCGATCACTGCGGCGCACATTAAACGATAGGAAAAAATACGCTCGGCATCGGTGCCAATCACAAACATACTGACAAAGGTTGCCACTTGCCAAAGAGTGGTACAACACACCACAACAAAATAACTTTGATTGGAAGCGTGCTTTGGATTTTTTAACAACACCGCCCACCCTAAAGTAGCATCAATCAAAATTGCGCAGAGTAACATGTATTGTACGAGCAGATCAGGATTCATTAGTATACAGAGTATCTGGATTACTCAAAAAGTCAATCATGCTTTGGTGAATATACGCCGTCTTTATTAAAACAACGTATTCATAAGAAATGGGAACGGGCCAAGAAAAAAACTTTCTCGACCCGCGACGTCCCCTATTCAATTGTGCTTACATTAAAAAGCAGATGCGACAAAGTGTCAATGGATTGTACTTGGCTAAATTGCGCCACCTAATTTTCGCATTGAGGTTTTTTCTTTTATTTTCAACTCAAAAAGCGGTTTTGAATTATCCACAGCCGTCGCTTATTCACCAAGAATTTAATGGTTTTTCGCCTCCGTATGCACGTGCTACACTACCTTCATGAACATCACCCAAACGCAATTTGAACGCACACTCACCTCTCTTTTACACTTTCCCGGCTCTGAGAAAGGGGTTACTGCAGACTCTATCGCAAACGGTTTAGCGATTGCTGGCTCACGAGCGATCACACGAGTCGGCTTTGCTGTATCGAGCAACCTCGAAACGTTTGAACGCGCGGTCAAAAAAGGATGCAACGCTCTCGTAGTCCATCACGGACTCAAATTTGACCCTCTGCATCTCGATCACATCAATGCGCAACGGCTCGCCTACCTCTTTGCGCACAACCTCAACCTCTACTCTGCACACTTTTTGCTCGACGCTCATCCACGCCTTGGTAACAACGCGCAGCTCCTTGAGGCTTTGGGTTGCCGCGCCGTCACCCCTTTCGCGTTTACCGGCGAACAACCATGGGGCATGGTCGGCTCGCTCGCAACGCCACGCACCGTGCAACAGCTTCTCAAAAAGAGTAAGAAATTTTTTAGTTCGCGCACGCTCCACTACAGCTCGCCTACACAACACGTGCTGCGCATCGCATCTGTCACTGGAATGGGCGCACCATCTGCAGCGCAACTTGATGAGCTCAAAAAACTTAACGTTGATCTTTTTGTTACCGGTGAAGTTCATGAACACCACCGCGATCTCTTTCTTGAATCTGGTATTGCCTGCATTGCTGGTGGGCATTATCACACTGAAACCTTTGGCATCCGCGCACTCCAAAAAGCGTGTGCGCACAAAGGATGGGACACTGTATTCATCGACTATCCAAATCCTGTATAAACCTTTAATAACACAACAGTCCTTTTTCGCACCAAGCCCTCCAAATCCGATTTGCCACCAAATCGGGTTTGGTGCAAAAACGGATTTGGTGATTTGCGCACTTGAGAAAGATGCGCTATCTTACTTACCACTTCCTCTCTGATCGACTCTTGTCTCAGAGATTTTTATTTTCTGAGCAGAGTTAACTCAGAAAACATATGTCCAAATTACTCAAACGCGAGTACGTCAAAGACGGTTATTATCACATTTTTAATCGAGGCAACAGAAAGATCGATGTTTTTTTCGATGGCCAAGATTACACTTATTTTCTTGGCTTACTAGCAGAGTGCTTATCTCCCGCTCCCCTCATAGCAAAGCATTGGAGGAAGACAAAAAACTACCACGGCAGAATCCATCTGTTGTCGTTCTGTCCTATGCCTAACCACTTTCACCTTTCAATTCAACAAACAGACACCTACGCAATAAGTGAATTTATGCAGTCTATTTGCAATAGGTATACAAAATATTTTAATAAAAAATATGAGACTGTCGGTCATTCTTTTCAAGATAAATTTAAAGCCAGAAGAATAGTGGATGATGCAGATTTAATAAATGTTACAAAATATATTCATCTCAATCCTTCCAAAAAATCTATACGCAAAAGTGAAGCATATCCATACTCAAGTTTGCAGTATTTTTTAGGAAATTCTCCGACACCTGAATGGTTGAGCATTGAAAAAATAATCAATGTGTTCCATGGGAATTTCAACGTGGCCCCAAAAAACTTTTTTGTTGAGTACCGTAAGTTTTTAGAGGCAAACCAAGAGGGTGACTTTTCAGATTTTGAAGATTGAGTTTCTTGGGTGAATTCCACCAAACCCGTTTTTGCTCCAAATCCGATTTGGTGGCAAATCGGATTTGGAGGTGTGGGTGGGGGAGGAAAAAAGGGTGCGAAAAAGGACTGGCGGTGAAGGAGAATCAAAATGAATTGAAACTCAACATCACGTTGCCAGTCCCGACATCTGCCTGTGAAGGCATCTGAGGTCTTCCCTCCCGCAACGGATGCGCGGGAGGGCGTTGTCGTCAGTTGGACTCAGGGACTCGGGGGCCCACCGCCCGGGCACAGAGCGTGCCCGAGCGTGTTCGCCGGGCACGCGCAGGCGAGCTGCGCGTCAGGAACGCCGGGCTTGTGCGGCCCGACGGCGAGGGTTGTGACACCCCCGCCCACTCCCTTGTGGACGCTGACGGGGTAATCGCCCGTCAGCGTCTGCCCCTGGAACCCCTGGTGGGGGAACCTATGGACGCGGGTCGCGTCGAGCGACCCCACGTCCACCGGGCGGTTGCTGCCGTACTTGAAGAAGACTCCCGAGGAGTCTCCTTCGTTCTTGCAGACCACGTAGAGGAGGGGGGCGCCCTCATCGGCGCCCCCCACTACGTCGTAGTGACCCAGCGGAACTTCGTCCGCCGAGGCGTTGACCAGACCCGTCCCCCCAGCGGAGACGGTGACTACCACCGGCCACTCGGTGGGATCGCTCCCACCGAGGTACCAGTCCCATGGGTGGCCGGTCCCCCAGCCGGCCCCCACAAAACAGCTCAAGCCCATCACCAACATCGCCGCTGCAAGAGCGATGAGGGTGACGCCGGCGCACCCGAGCGCGCCGGCGGGACTTCTCCCTTTTTCCATGGACTCCTGTGAGCGGCACACGCGCGGTGGCCGCTCTTTTTTTTGAAGAAGTGTTGAGGTGAAAGGGCGGCGGTGTTGATGTGATCTCAACCGCCGCCCTTTGAACTAGTGGCCGCCACCCGCGGCCGGGGGGGTATTGCCACCCTGGCCGCTGCCTGCCCCGAGCACCCTCACCGCGAGGGCGAGGGCAATCAGGGCGGCCCCGGCGACACAGGTGCCGCCGACAGCCCACTGAAGGATTGCCATCGGCGTCCACTCCTCCGGGAGGAGGGAGCCGACGGTGCTCTTGGTCTCGCCGTACGTGGAGCAGTCGAACTGTTCCTCCGCCCGGGAGAGCGTCTCGTAGGCGACGGCAGCGGCAGCGTCGTCCGCCGGGATCTCAGTGATGCTGTTCCCGGCATCGCGCCGAAGTGCGTTGCACTTCAGACGCCCGATGAGCTCCTTGCGGGTCATCCCAGGCGCCACCCCGTCGTCGATCCACTGCTGGATCTGGGCGATCTGCGCCTTCTCGTCCAGGTCCCCCCAGCCGACCGGGGAAGACCCGTCGACCGGCGAGAAATTCTCCTCGTTCCATCCGGGGACCCGCACGACGATGGTCTTAGTGATGTGGACATCGAAGGGGACGACCTTCACCTCGCCGGTGAGGTCGCTGCGCATGGCAGCACCCTCCCCGAAGGTGAGGATGTTCTTGACCGTCGGGGCGACAAAGAAGAGCGCCGCCAGGGTCAAGCCGATGATCCATGCCGGATTACCGTCGCGCTTCATGGCGCGGACGAGCAACCCGACCGACCCCACAACCACCGCCATCGCGACCGGAACGGCCGCGGCGGAAGCGAGGGATCCCCAGTGCTGCATGCGCAGCCACCATGTCACCCTGGTGTCGAGACCGATCACCGCCCACTGGAGGAGGAAGAGCGCCACGCCGACGAGGGCGACCGATTGGGCACCCCCGCTCTTCCACCACTTCTTGTGGACGACAAGAAAAATCGCGATCCCGACGGCGATCAACGCCGTCAGCATGAGGAGGGTGAGGAGCAGCCCCACGCTGCCCCCAGAGACGATGGAGGAAAAAAACCAGCCGATGAACAGAACGGCCGCCAGGACGAGGGCGACGACACCGATGGTGAAAGACATGACGAACTCCAACTTTGCCGGGAAAGCACCGGCAGATGTGGCCACAAGGGCCGGGAAGCCCTCGTGGCCTGCGGAATTGCAGACTCAAGAGGAATGGGGTGTGATAGAAAAAGTTTGGGTACCAAGGCTTCGCCTTGGAGATTGCCACGTCGGCCTTAAGGCCTCCTCGCAATGACAGTCTTTTGTAGTACAGCGGGTGGCACCGATGTGGGTTCCCTAGACGAAGCGCAACAGTACATCAGCATGCCAATGATGTACTGTGAGCACGGCTAGGGAAGCATCGGTGACAGAACCCGTAATATCACACACTATTCCTCTTGATCTGCTTTAAGTTCCTTGATTGATAATGTCCAACTGACGAATTGTCAACATACTACTTTTTCTCCATGGAAACCACAGAGAAAAAGACAGGATAGTATACTGCTTTTTGAGGGTTTTGTCAACTTTTGCTCCGCCCTGCACCTCTGTAGGAAAACGGTGTCGCGGGTCCTGTCACCGATGCTTCCCTAGCCGTGCTCGAATCACGTCATTGGCATGCTGACGTGATTCTGCGCTCCTGCCAGGGGGCCCACATCGGTGCCACCCGCTCTTAGGTGTAGGTTTCCTGAACAGGCAACAGAGCTACTCTATTTGAAAATCCTGATGTTGCGCTGTGAGAGGAAAAAAGGGTGCAAAAAAAGGGTGAGATCTGCGAGAGTTGCCGTTGCTCTCGGATCTTCACCCCGACCACCCTCTGTGGTCTTCCCTCCTCTCGAGCGCTTGATACTGCGCGCTACTAAAGTGGAGAGCGTTTTCGTCAGTTGAACCCTTAGGACTTCTTGGCCTTCCTGCCTTCCCGGCGCGCATGGCGCCGATCCAGCATATCCCAAAGGAGGGCGTCGCTGGCGCTTGCTGCGCCAGGCTTTCCACCGCCAGCAGTCGCCGTAGCGGCCGCGGTGGGGTTTACGCCCGCCTTCTCCATCTGCTGGATCCTCTCGATCTCAGCGCCGAGGGCATCGTCCGGCGCTTCGAAGTTGAGGTTGGTAAGGCAGATGCCAACGGACTCCAAAAGCCCATTGGCATGGAAAATAATGGAGTCCTTGTTCCCCTGGTTGTTGAAAAATGGAGCGATACGCATGGGCTCCACGCCCACTTCCACGACGTTGACCGCCTGACGGACGGCCCACTCGAGGACCCCCCTCAGGTTGGTGGGGGCGTGCTCATCGCCCCCACTCTCCTTCACCTCCCCATCGTTGGCACCGATGAGGCGGTCGACGACATCGGGGCTCAGCGTCGCG
>JAHBAR020000040.1 GCA_018500015.2 Candidatus Kerfeldbacteria bacterium
CATGAAACAGCATATACGGTCAGTATACTATCATGTCTGGAAAGCTCATCTTCCACGAGTTGTTGCTGAGTTTGAAGCACGACACAATCACAGGGAGGCCTTCTCTTCTCCAAAAGCATTTCTTCAGTTTATCTCTGTTCCAAGTCAGTTAGGTTGACCTGATTTTACTTGACTTTTTTAAATAAAAAATATAGAATATGCATCATCTCAAATTTTGACTTAGGCTATGGAACCCCTTCGACGACGTCGTGATCATGCAGTGCTTATAGATAGAGTTCCGGGTGAACGAGGCCGTTTCACAGGGGTATACAGCTCCTCAGTAATAGGCGCAATGTTTGATGCTCAAAGAAAGAGAAAACCCAAAGGTTCTCTCTATGCGACATTTACTGATATTGATGACTCCCTTACGCGACACGGTGAAGAGGGTGTCGCGCAGCGCATCATTGATGGAGAGCGCGTCCTTGATCGACCAATTATCGCTGTTACCGGTAACCACTTCCCATGGATGCGTCAGCGCATGGAACGTGGAGAGCCTTTTTTGCGTTTACCCGTGCTTGCAACTTCAGTCGGTACTGAAGTGTGGGTGCTTCAGGATGATGGTACATACCAACGCGATGAAGAATACCGCGCTTTGTTAGAAGGTTTAGGATATGATCGAAAACAACTCGCTGCCGGGGCTGCAGCATATATTGAGCAAGCAGCCACAGCTCACCCTGGTTGGAATGTGAAATTTCGTCATCCAGACACGGACATGAATTTTTTAGCAGGCAAAGATATGTCAAGCGATATGGAATTTGAACCAACAAAAATTACTTTGCGTTTTTCACCAAGCGACCCAGATTTTTCTTTGGAAGCCTGCATACAAGAGTTGGTTGCATCGAGCGAAGCAATCCAAGGGCAGCTGGTGGTGGGATGTCGTGTTCCATCAAGTCATCCTCTTTTTGATATTGATATTGTGCCAACCACAAAAGGTGGAGCGTTGTTGTATATGACGCGTCGATTTGAACATATGAATGGGAGGCCACTTCATGCAGTTGTGGCGGGCGACAGCGGTAATGATTTGGATATGTTGCGCACAGCATTGCGTGGCGACCCTGCTATTGAGGGACGGCATATTCCAGCGCTGCTTGACGGGTATAAAGCAGAAACTAGAGGCTTCGCTGAAGAATTACGATCTTTAGGTAACGGTAAAGTTGGTACCTTTGTTCGGCATACTGATGCATTTGGACAAGCAGATCGTCTTGCCTATGTTGGTGTTGAAGAAAAAACAGGTCCACAAGCGCTGCTCCGCATTTTACAAAAATTACAGCGTGTTCAAAAATAAGTGTATGCCAAAACACTTCACAAAAGAGTGGTCTGTTAACGGTTTTGTTGTTTCTTTTTCGACAAACGGAGAGTTCACTATTATTGGACCGAATAACCATCTCTATTTTGGCGCTCCTCAATATTTTGTGAAACCAAAAGATATTCAGAGCGTTGTCTCTCCTCATGATGGTGAGTTGAAGATAGATGTATGTCCAGATTCACGACGCGTGCAGCTCACCACGTGCATTCAAGGTGATGTGCGCACATATCGTTCGCAGCGCATGCACAATGGTATTGTAAAATTACGCACTGTAGAAGAGTTAGCTGATTTGCGTACAGTCTCTCCTCAGAGTGTTCAGCTTGAAGGTAAAACGTATACTGTTCGCCGCTCGTATGGAAAATATTTTTATGAACATGCGTTACGTTTTCCTAAGGGGACAGAGATTAAGACCACAAAACATGGATGTATTGCTATGCTTCCCGTTGACGCTGCCCAGTACACTATGATCTCCCGAACAAATGATCTTTGCGCACTTTCGCACATCCCAAAGCTCAAAACAATAGCACCACTTCAGAAGCGTATTCCTGGGTTTTCTTCCACGGAACAAAAAGCGATTCATACATTGCTTGATACGAGCATGAATGAAATTTCCCTCATGTTGAAATGGGGGAAGACGAGTAGCGATCGTTTTGGAACGGTGTTTCCGCGAGATTGGATGGAAACAGCAGACATTAGTCGTGCAATTTTCTCAAAGGACAGTATTGATTTTCTTTACAGCAAAGCGTTGCAGTATGTGACGCCTCAAGGTGAAGGGTGGCACGAAGATGTTGTGGGTGAGTTGCGCGAAACGCACAAAAAGTTGGGAAAGCAAGTGGTGAATAGAGATATGATTGATGTCGAGCCGCACTACTTACTTGGCCTCTCTGCTATCTCTTCTTCGGCGTTTCGTCGAGAAAGAAAAAAGATGGCTGCTGTTGCGCAACGGTTGTATCGCATGGCTCAGCAACGCACGCTTGTGACCTTTAAAAAAATTACTTCACACGACCGATTGCATCATGATGTGTTTTCTGCTGCTGAGCTCAAAGGAAAAACATATCTTCCTCGTGGCAATTGGAGAGACATCGCATCATCATTTGGTAACGCCAACGACGCAGTCGCTCCATTTGATGTAAACGCTGCGTTTATGCCGCAAGCTTTAGAGAATGCATTGCAGGCACAGCTACTTTCAAATACATCAGAGGTGCGTAGTGTTATTCGTTGGTGGAAATCTGTCCAAGACCTGTATCGTTTTTCAAACCAAGATGGTTCGATGGCATTTGGTTTGTGTCGCTATGGAAAAAAGAGCGCGCTCTTAACGCTGAATCATCTTGATGAGTCGTACTATTATTTTTATCGTGAAGGTACTGAACAAGAGCTTTTGAGTTTTGCTCGTCGCATGAAAAATCCTGCGTATTTTTACACTTCTGTTGGCCCAGTGGTGACAGCGTTTAACAATACAATAGGTCTTGATACTCGTTCATATCACGGCACTGTCATTTGGCCGAAGCAAACAGCCTTTGCTCTTCTTGCCTTAAGCAAACACATCACTCTTGGAAAGCAGTATGGGTGGTCAAAAGACACTGTGAAAGAGTTGCAAGCTGTGTTAGTTGATACTGTCCAGAAAAGTGTGCGCGCATATGTGCGAATGCAGCATGTTCCAGAGCTCTACGTGTGTGTGAAAGGCAAGCCCGTCTCATTTATGGCTCAACAAGGCACAAGTGAAGAGTCTTCGAGTGTGCAGTTGTGGTCCGCAATAGCGCTCCACGCCATGTTATTTGAATACATAAAATATTCTAAATAGATATGAGAAGAGGTCCTGATGTTGTGCATGTTACGCGCTCAAAGTTTGTGAAACCAGAAGGAGAAGGATTTGCTGTAGGGAGAGGTGGAGTTGAAACTGCGATGGCTGGCGCTGTACCTGGACCTGATGTTGAGGTTGCTCTTGATGTTCAAGCAGGTGTCAACCCTCAGGAAGTCCGTTGGATGAGGACAGAAGTAGATAAACGTAAGGTGAGAGGTCTTGAAACGCATAGAGACGATGAATTTGCTGAGCCTATTTCACACGTGATTCTTGAGCAAATGCTTAAGGCATCTGAATTTGAAGATTTTCGTCGTATGTCCATTTTGTGGTGGTGGGTGCATCATCGAAATCCAGAAAACTTAAGAGTGGATGCAACCAAAAATGACTTTCGTCGGTATTTTGATCGCTACAATCAAGTGAGTTATGGTATTGCCGAAAAGATGCATCAAGAAGGTCTATTGCGCCCCGATGTGCCAGTGCTCATTCATGATGCATATTATTTTCCTCGAGTGCCGCAGGGTATAGCGTTAATGAATCGTAATCGAGGACGAAGTCGGTTACCTCCAATTGACGCACATCTTGTTGGAATCAACCACATACCTTTTCCTTCTGTTGAGGATTTTCAAATGATTGAAGGTTTAGATATTCCTGGTTTTCAAGTGGTTGATAGTCAGGGAATGACTTTGGCTCGCAAAGTTGTCATGCACTATCTTGCTGGTTGGGCAGGCTTGAATACGATTTCATTTCATACTGACAAAGATGCTCGTAATTTTGAATCTGCTGTAGAGTATTATTTATCAGGACGGAAGATTGGCATACCTGAACTATTGGTGAATCCTTTGGGTATTAATATTGAACATGTAGAGACGGTCTTAGAACGTGTTTCGCCAGCGGATCGAGAGCGTGTTGTTGGGTTATTGCGTGATTCAGGGCTCGAACTGCCTACACTTCGAGATAAAACAGTTTTTGTAGATATTGGTACGCGTGCTGACCCTATAAAACGCATTCCTCTAAAATTTCAAGGCTTTGCAGAGTTGTTGTCTCAACGACCTGATCTGCGTGGTAAAGTTCAGCTTATTCAACAGATACGTCAGCATCGTCAAGAATACCCTTCATATAGAAGAGAGTATGAGGAAGTTGTTGCGCTTCGCGACAGGATTAACGCGAGATATGATAATGACACAATCGTGCTTGTTGATCAAGCGCTAGATAACACAGACGTTTTACTTATGTATCGCATGCTCGCAGAAAGTGCTGGTCGTTTTTCTGGTTGTTTTACTGGCTATGAGGGGATGTGTCTTTCTGCGCAAGAATGTGCTATTTCAGCTGCAGATTTCCATCCTGGACTCATTGTGACGGAAGAAGCTGGAGTAGGAAACACAATGCGTATGAGAGGAATTAACCGAGACTTTATTATTCCTCAACATCCAACACCAGCAGATGTTGCGCGTGCTATGTCAGCAATGCATGATGCTCCTGTGAATCAGATCGCTGATTCGGCTAGAGATATACGCAGAATGATAGAAGATATCCAACTTCCTCATTGGAAGGATCGCGTCATGGCAGCTGCTTTTAAGAAGAAGCCTTGAGAGAATTGTGTAAAGGAGTACACTATCTTTCATGGCCTATACTATTTCCGCGCAGCTTCAACAGCTGTCTCTTATACACATCT
>JAHBAR020000042.1 GCA_018500015.2 Candidatus Kerfeldbacteria bacterium
CAAAGCAATTTGGATTTCCGCTCATGATTCGGTCAGCTTTTTCGCTTGGCGGAAAAGGGAGCGGGGTTATTCATTCTATAGAAGAGCTGCGTGAGCGTTTAGATGAAGCGTTTGCTTCTGTCCCGCAGGTATTGATTGAAGAGTATCTTGGTGGCTGGAAGGAGATTGAGTATGAGGTTGTGCGCGACAATAACGACAACTGCGTCACCGTGTGCAACATGGAGAATATGGATCCGATGGGCATTCACACCGGCGAAAGTATTGTGATCGCTCCATCGCAAACACTGACGAACGCTGAGTACCATCATTTGCGCAATATTGCTATTAAAACCATCCGTCATCTGGGTATTATTGGTGAATGCAATATTCAATATTCGCTTAATCCAAAAACATCGGAGTACCGCGTCATCGAAGTCAATGCTCGTTTGTCTCGCTCGTCTGCCCTTGCATCGAAGGCAACGGGCTATCCTCTTGCATGGGTTGCGGCAAAATTAGCGCTCGGGTATCGCATGAATGAAATTCGCAATAAGATGACTGGTGTAACACAAGCATTTTTTGAACCTGCGCTTGATTATGTAGCGATTAAAATGCCGCGCTGGGACCTGACAAAATTCAAAGCAGCAAATCGTCGCATTGGTTCTGAGATGAAGAGTGTTGGGGAGGTCATGGCACTCGGACGAACATTTGAAGAGGCCATTCAAAAAGCAGCGCGCATGGTGAGCGTTGGCGCGCAAGGCGTTATTGCACCACAGATTGCGATTGAGAATATTGACGACGAGCTTGAGCACCCAACAGACCGTCGTTTGTTCGCATTGTCTCGCGCATTTGAACGCGGAGACTCAGTTGACGAGGTGTTTGAAAAAACTAAAATTACACCATGGTTTTTACATCGCATCAAACGTATCACTGATTTAAAGAGGCAGATCGAAAAAACAAAAACATTCTCAAAAGAGTTGTTACGAGAGGCAAAAGAAGCTGGTTTTTCTGACATACAAATTGCGCAGTTCCGCAAAACGACCCACGAAAAAATTCGCATACAGCGTAAGAAGCATCATGTCACCCCTGTCATCAAACAGATCGACACACTCGCTGGTGAATTTCCCGCGCAAACAAACTATCTCTACTGCACGTATTATGGTTCTGTTTCTGATATAGAGCCTTCACAAAACAGCATGATGGTGCTTGGCAGTGGTCCATATCGTATTGGCTCCTCTGTAGAATTTGATTGGTGTGGTGTCCAAGCTGTGCACACTGCAAAGCAAAAAGGGTTTTCGACGATCATGCTTAATTGTAATCCTGAAACGGTCTCGACAGATTTTGATATGTGTGATCGTTTGTATTTTGACGAACTCACACTCGAGCGTGTTCTTGATATTGTTGATTACGAAAAGCCTGAAGGTGTGAATGTGTCCATGGGTGGACAAACGCCAAACACACTCGCGCTCCCTCTGCACAAGCATGGAGTGAAGCTTCTCGGAACATCTGCAGAAAGCATTGATCGCGCAGAAGATCGTAATAAATTTTCACGACTGTGCGATGAGCTTGGTGTTGAGCAGCCTGAATGGAAAGAGCTTACAACAATGAAAGATGCTGAGAAATTCGCAGATCGCGTTGGATACCCAGTGCTTATTCGTCCTTCGTATGTGCTCTCAGGTGCTGCGATGAATATTGTTACTTCGCAAGAGCACCTCAAAGCGTACCTAGAAGAAGCAGCTGCTGTATCTGCTGAACATCCCGTGGTCATTTCCAAGTTTATCGAAGGTGCCAAGGAAATTGAGGTCGATGGTGTCGCACAAAACGGCAAGTTGGTCATGTACGCTTTTTCAGAACACATTGAAAATGCTGGTATTCACTCTGGTGACGCAACTGTTGTGCTGCCTCCTCAGAAATCATACTTAGAAACAATTCGTCAAATAAAAAAACGTACGCGTGCCATTGTAAAAAAACTTCACATTACAGGGCCATTTAATATACAATTTCTCGCACGTTCAAATAAGTTGCGCGTCATTGAGTTAAACTTACGCGCATCACGCAGCTTTCCCTTTGTGTCGAAGGTGACCAAATATAACTTTGTCGACATCGCAACGCGTGCAATGCTTGGCGAAGATGTCTCTGGTTCGTACAACACTCTCGATCTTGATTATGTTGCTGTGAAGGCACCGCAATTTTCATATTCGCGTATCAAAGGTGCTGATCCAGTGCTTCATGTAGAAATGGGTTCTACGGGTGAAGTTGCGTGCTTTGGTGCAGATATGCACGAGGCATTGCTCAAAGCACTTGTAGCTTCAGATGTGCGTATGCCGAAGAAAAATATACTGGTTTCAATTGGTAAAGATGAAGACAAGGCTGCGCTTACAAAATATATTCGGATGTTGTCGGATCTTGGATATACCTTGTATGCTACAGAGCACACTGCAGACTTCTTAGAAAAAAATGAAGTTCGTGTGAAACGCATATACAAAGTATCCGATAAAAAATCTCCAAATGTGTTGGAGTATATGAACGCAGGCAAAATTGACTGTATCATTAATATTCCGCGCTCCTATACGCGCGTTGCTGCAAGTGATGGATATGTGATTCGTAGAACAGCAATTGATCGCAATATCACTCTCTTTTCAAATGTTCAGCTTGTAAAAGAGTTTATTGTGGGATTGCAACTCTTGCAACAAGGAAAAATTCAGCTTTCAATTAAGGCATGGGACGAATATGAAAAATAATACGTTTAGCGACATTCTTGGAATCGAACAATTTTCCGCACAAGATTTACTCTCGATTATTGATCGTGCACGTCTTTTTACAGAAAAAGGAATCCCATCAGACGTGCTGCGTGGCGCTGTTGTGGGTCCTCTCTTTTTTGAACCCTCAACACGCACGCGATTGTCATTTGAAGCTGCTGTACACAGACTTGGTGGGTCGGTAATAGGTTTTGAAAACACAGAGTCGACTTCAATTACAAAGGGAGAAACTTTTGAAGACACCATTCGTATGGTTGATGGATATGTTGATTTTCTTGTTGTACGCCATCCAGAAGCGGGCGCAGCACAGCGTGCAGCATCTGTTGCCGAGCATGCTGTGATTAATGCTGGAGATGGCGCACATGAGCATCCTACGCAGAGTTTGCTTGATCTCTTTACGATTGCGCAGAGTCAGGGCTCTCTTGAGAAGCCGCTCAAAATTGCTTTTGTCGGTGATTTAAAATATGGTCGTGTACCGCACTCTGATGCTAAAGCTCTCGCGCTATTTTCAAACATCGAACAGTATTGGGTTGCTCCAGATGCGCTACGCATGCCTGATGATGTGCGCGCGTATGTTCAATCGAAAGGAGTAACGGTTGTTGAAACAGCTGATGTAGCAAATGTATTACCTGAGGCAGATATTGTGGTGATGACACGAGTTCAAAAGGAACGTTTTGCTGATGTTGCCGAATATGAGAAAGTGAAAGATGTGTATATCCTCACCCCTGAAATGTGTATGAGTATAAAAAAGAGTATGCGTATTTTACATCCTCTTCCTCGTCGATACGAAATTCCAGAGAGTATTGATGCGCTACCTCAAGCATATTACTTTCAACAAGCGCGTTTTGGTGTCCCTGTTCGCGCAGCCCTTCTTTCTCTCATCGTTGAGAATCAATAGTATGTTTGTTATTCGCCAAGCTGCCATTCCTGAAGTAGGAGAGTCCGATATTGTCATTGATCACGGCCACATCGTTGAGGTTGTTGAGCATTATGATGGCGATTATGAGAGTGAATACAACGCAAAGGGGCTGTTTGCATTTCCTGGTGGTATAGATATGCATGTACATTTTCGTATTCCTGGAAATCCTGAAAAAGAAAATTGGGTGAGCGGATCTCGCGTTGCACTCGCAGCTGGATACACAACGGTGTGTGACATGCCAAACACAACCCCCGCAACGATTTCAGTGCGTGCTGTAGAAGAAAAAAAAGCGCTTATTCAACGTGATGCAAAAGTGCGCGCTGAACTCTATATTGGTGCTACGAGTGATAATCTTGACGAAATAATCGCGGCACAAGATATGGTGTGCGGAGTAAAAGTATATTACGGTACATCTACGGGCAATCTAACAATGAATGATCCTGAAGCTTTGCGTGAATTATTTGAAGCACGTTTACGTGTTCCGATTGTCATTCATGCTGAAGATGATGCATGCATTGAAAAGCATGCGCAAGAACTTGCTACATACTCAGGTGTAGACAAGCACAGTAAAGTGCGCGATAAAGACGCAGCAATTACAGCTGTGCGAGATATTATCGCTTTGATCAAGGAAACGGGGGCGACGAACGTGCATATTACGCATGTAACAACCGCAGAGGAAATAGCGCTCATCCAACAAGCGCAAAATGAAGGTGTGCACATTACGTGTGATGTGGCGCCGCATCATCTAACATTTACAATAGATGACTACGAGAGATTACATGGACAACTACAGGTGAATCCTCCAGTACGCACGCATGAAGATGTAGAGGCGTTATGGCAAGGTATTCGTGCGGGGGTGGTGTCATGCATTGCGAGCGATCACGCACCACATACGCTGAAAGAAAAAAAATCAGACCACGCACCGTCGGGGATTCCCAGTTTGCATGTAGAGCTGCTTTTGTTGCTTGAGCATGCATCATCAGATTTTTCATACGCCGATATTATGCATCTTACCTCAACATTCCCAGCACAACTGCTCGGCTTCACAGATCGTGGTGCAATAGAAAAAGGGAAGAGAGCTGATATTACGCTTATTGATCCGGCAATTCACACATCTATCACAAAAGAAAATATGCATTCTGCGTGCGGATGGTCGCCTTGGAAAGGTAAGACATTCTCTCATTCGATTGCTGCAACCTTTGTTGATGGACAACTTTTCTACGAACGTGGACATTTCACCTATGATATATAGATTGCTTCGAAAAATTTTATTTAAGGTTGACGCAGAGCGCATTCACAGCATTATGCATACTATTGGTGCCTTTCTTTCTTCTTATCAGATTGTTTGGCGCACTGCAGCTTTTTTTTACCGTCGATATATGCCATCATTACGTTCAACAGTTGCTGGTATCACTTTCGAAAGTCCGGTTGGTTTGGCTGCAGGTTTTGATAAACCGGGAGAACTTATAGATATGATGTACGGACTTGACTTTGGTTTTACAGAAGTTGGCACTGTGACACCGCGTCCACAAGCGGGTAATCCACAACCTCGATTATTTCGTCTGCAACAAGATCGAGCAATTCTCAATCGTATGGGGTTTAATAATGATGGGGTTGAGCGTTTTGTAAGCGCACTTAAAAAACGTAAAAGTCCAATCATTGTTGGCGGTAATATCGGTAAAAATAAAGATACAGATGTATCTATTGCAGAGATAGACTACCGTGCATGCGCTCAGGCTATCGCTCCGTTTGTCGATTATATTACTATTAATGTGAGCTCTCCAAACACGCCGGGGTTACGTAGTTTGCAGAATGCAACAGAGCTTCGGCGTATTATTGTGGCGGTGATGGATCAAGTACACACATCCAAAAGACGTTTGCCTGTCTTTTTAAAGATCGCTCCTGATATTACAGATGAACTTCTAAGAGATATTCTACATGTGGTGAATGAAACACATTGCAATGGATTGATTGTGTCTAACACTACTATTTCTCGCGAAGGATTGCATACCGATGTTGCTGATGTCCGGGCATTGGGCGACGGAGGTATTTCAGGCGCGCCGGTTCATGCTCGTGCAGTTCAACTTGTTTCTCGGTGTTATAGGCTCACGAATGGCGCACTTCCTATTATTGGCGTTGGCGGCATTTTTACTGCTGATGATGCGTATGAACTTATTTGTGCCGGTGCCTCTTTGGTGCAGCTCTATACTGGACTCATTTATGAGGGGCCGAGTGTTGCCTATCGTATAAATCGAGGCCTAGATCGACTGCTTCGTAGAGATGGTTTTACCTCTATTACACAAGCCGTTGGAAGCAGCTATAAAAACAGTGTACAATAACACATATGAGAGAACATGATATTGCAAAAATTTTACTCGACATTCATGCAGTTATGCTCAATGTCGATGAGCCATTTCGTTATACTTCGGGTATCCTCAGCCCAATATATTGTGACAATCGTTTGTTGATTTCATATCCACAAAAACGCGATGCTGTGATCTCCAGCTTTTTGGATCTCATGGATGAAAAAGAGTTGGATTATGATGTTGTTGGCGGAATCGCAACAGCTGGAATTCCTCATGCGGCAATTATTGCTGATCGCTTAGACTCGCCGATGATCTATATTCGCAACAAACCAAAAGAGCACGGACGCAAAAATTTGATTGAAGGTCATCTTGAAGAAGGTGCTCATGTCTTGCTGGTTGAAGATCTTATCAGTACCGGTGGAAGCTCGCTCAAAGCCGCTGAAGGTGTGCGCGAAGAAGGTGGAGTAGTCATGGATTGTCTTGCCATTTTTAGCTATCAGATGAAAGCGGCTCAAGATGCATTTGCAGAAGCGCATGTGCGTTTACATACGTTGACCAATTTTACTGCATTGGTTGAAGTAGCGCGCGATGAAAAAATTATTCGTGAAGAAGATGTGGCAAAAATTTTAGAATGGAATCAGAATCCTTCAGAATGGGGAAAGAAGCATGGGTATGAGTAGAGTTTCATACGAAGAAAAATTGAAGCACGCCAAAAACCCGACTGCCCAGCGTTTGCTTTTGTGTATGCTTGAGAAGCAGACGAACCTCTGTGCTTCTCTTGATGTCGGAAAAATATCCGAAGTGCTTTCAATTTCAGAACAGATTGGCAGCGATGTATGCATGGTCAAAATTCATGCAGATGCCCTTTCTGATGTGAGCATAGATGCGCTCCTTACTTTACAAGAGCTTTCCGAGAAAAATAATTTTTTGATCTTTGAAGATCGTAAGTTTGCAGATATTGGAAGCACTGTTCGTATGCAATATGCTGAAGGTCCGTATCGCATTGTAGAATGGTCTGATATTACTAATGCACATATTCTTCCGGGCCCTGGAATTATCGAGGGACTCAGTGAAGTAGGAATGCCACATCATCGAGGGCTTTTGCTTCTCGCTGAAATGAGTTCACACGGTGCGCTCATGGATGAACAGTATCGAAAGACAGCATACGAATGGGCAGAAAAATATTCAGAATTTGTTATTGGTTTTATTGGTAAGGGCCGTACTGAGGCCCCACAATACTTGATTATGTGTACGCCTGGAATCCATCTTGAAGCCCTCTCTGATGGCTTGGGGCAACAATACCAATCACCAATAGATGCTATTGCTGCTGGCACAGATGTGATTATTGTTGGACGCGGGATCTATGGCAGCGGCTCAGCTCAAACAGCCTCTCGTCATTATCGCGAGATAGGTTGGGATGCATACACCCAAGCTATGCGCGGATAGGATTTTCGTCTGCAGCAGAAAGATACGTTCCGCTTAAACGCCACGCGTCACAGCTTTCGACGCGAACAAGAACAAAATGACCAATGAGCGATTCATCGGTTGATGCAAACTCAATTGATTTTAAACCTTCGGTACGCGCAAGTAGCTTGCCATCTTTACGGCTCGCAGTTTCGACAAGCGCTGGAATTGTTTTTCCAACAAGCTGTTGATTATTATTGAGTGCGCCAATTTTTAATATATCTGTGAGTACTGTATGACGGCGTTTTTTTTCATCTTTCGCTACTGTATCAGCAAATCGTTTTTCCGCGACAACTCCAGGTCGCACTGAATACTGTGCAATAAATGCGATGTCATAATGTGCGCGTTCAACGGCGCGACAAGTATCTGTAAATTGTTCTTCTGTTTCGTCGCAGAATCCTACAATAATGTCGGTTGACACTGTCATGTCAGGAATAATTTCGCGCGCTAAGTCAAGAATTGTCATGTAATGCTCAACAGTGTATCTACGGTTCATTTTTTTGAGCACGTCGTTATTTCCAGATTGCAGTGGAAGGTTAAGGTAGTGGGCGAGCGATGGATGCTTTGCTTGCACTTCAAGTACCTCGCGCGTCATGTCGCGTGGATGTGGAGAGGTGTAATGTATCCACACACGATGTGGTGCTTTGTCGGCCATTGTACCAACAGCATCAAGGAGTTGGGCAAACGAAAGTTCTTCACCTTTTTTATCAAGCCCATATGAATTCACATTTTGTCCAAGCAAGGTAATTTGTCGAACTCCGCTTTGAATGAGGGATTCAACCTCTTTTAAGATATCTTTTGACGAACGCGATACTTCACGACCGCGCGTATATGGAACAGCGCAGTATGTGCAGAACTTGTCGCAGCCGTTTTGAATAGGCACCAGCGCTTTGTATTGGTGTTGGCGTTTTGGCGTGATGTCCCAGAAATGTTCAACAGGTGATGTGCCGTATTCTTTGAGCATGTGTGGCATCTCTGGAACCTTGTCTAAGGGAACGACCAAATCAAACAACTTTAAGAATTTTTTTTGATCGGCGGCTAGCATACAGCCCGACACGAATGTCGTGACCGTACGGTTTTTTTTCCATTGGTTCCACTGATGCACTTTGCCATATACACGATCAATGGCAGATTGTCGAATTGAGCACGCAATCACACCAATGAGATCAGCCTCTTCTTCACTATTCGCCGTGGTATATCCAACCGAAGACAAGACACCAGCAATACGCTCGGCATCTGCTTTGTTCGTTGCGCACCCTAAAGGAAGAAGAAAGTACTTCATGATAACGTCAATTCAGATGAACGGCTCATATCGAGAGAGCGAATACCAGCGAGTAGTTGTTCACGAGAAACTGTGACACCATCTTTTTGACCGCGTACACGCACTTGGAAGTTGCCACTTTCGATTTCTTTATCGCCGACAACAACCACGAACGGGATTTTTTCGTGCGCGCTGTTGCGAATTTTTTTACCAATTGTTTCGTTTGCAATATCAAGATCGGCACGAACAGCGCGTCCTGCGCACTCGTGAGCAAGCGCTTTTGCAAATTCGGCATGCTTTTCTGAGACAGACATAATGCGCAGTTGCACAGGTGAGAGCCAGATAGGGAAGTTGCCAGCATAGTGTTCAATCAACACCATGAGCGCGCGCTCTGCTGAGCCTAAAATCGCTCGATGCATCATGACTGGGCGTGCTGAACTGCCATCTTCTGCAGTATAGGTAAGATCAAAGCGCTCAGGCTGTACCATGTCGATTTGAATTGTGGAGAGTTGCCATTCGCGACCAAGCGCATCTGTTGCCATCAAATCCATTTTTGGGCCATAAAATGCCGCTTCGCCCGGACCATCAAAATATTCAATGTTATTGCGCTGCATGATCTTCACTGCCCATGCCTCGAGTTTGTCCCACACGGCTGGATCGCCAAGATATTTCTCGGGATGTTGTGGGTCGCGTGTACTCAAACGGTAGCGATACGAGAAGCCAAATGTATTCATCACTTTTTTAGTCATCGTAAGTGCAACATCGATTTCGCTATCAACTTGGTCTTCGCGACAAAAATCGTGACAATCATCTTGTGAGAAGCTGCGTACTCGAGCAAGCCCTGAGAGCTCGCCTGGTTTTTCGTCTCGATACAGCATCGCGAAGTCAGTGATGCGAAGTGGAAGATCACGATAACTGCGCGGCTGACTTGCGTAGATCTGAGTATGCTGTGGACAGTTCATCGGCTTCAAGAAAAATTCATCCTTGCTGTAGTTGCTTATCACGCGGAACATATCTTCTTTGTACTTGTCGTAGTGACCGCTTGTTTTGAAGAGTTCTGCTTTAGCAATTTGCGGTGTGTGTACTTGCATGTAGCCTTCAGCACTTTGTAGCTCTTCAATGTAGTTCATCAGTAAACGTCGCATGAGAGCACCTTTTGGAGAATAGAGCGGCATGCCAGAGCCAACAAGATCAGAGAAGCTAAATAAATCCAGCTCACGGCCAATTTTGCGATGATCACGCTTTTTTGCTTCTTCTTGTTGCCACAGATAGTGATCCAAATCTTCTTTACTAAAGAACGCAGTGCCGTACACGCGCGTGAGCATTGTATTTTTCTCATCGCCGCGCCAGTACGCACCAGCGACTTTGAGCAGTGTGAAGTGCTTCAATTCTTTTGATGGGTTTCCATTGTGTCCACCACGGCAGAGATCGCGGAAATTTCCAGACTGATAGATTGTTAATGTTTTATCTTCACCAGAAAACTCATTGATAAGTTCGAGTTTATATTGGTTGTCCGCGAATTCTTTTTTCGCTTCATCAATTGTAACTTCAAAACGTTCAAACTTTGTCCAATGCTTTGCTATCGAACGCATCTTTTGTTCGATTTTTGTTAAATCGTTTTCAGAAAGCGGCTCTGTACCAAAATCAAAATCGTAATAAAAACCTGTCTCGATCGCAGGGCCGATCGTGCGCTTTGCGTGTGGGTAGAGTTCTTGCACTGCTGCGGCAAGAAGATGCGCGCAGGAGTGTCGTAGTTCTTGAAGTGCGTTGTCCATAAAAATAGAAAAAAACCTATTATTTATTTTGGGATCCTGTGTTCAGGATGGTTCCACCCAAATTCCTTGCTTCTCGCAAGGCGCTTTACCACGTACTCTTCGGCGTTTCGAGGATGAATCGAGGATAGTTTGTCTCTATCTCTACGCAAAAAGTACTCTTATGAAGAAAACTATATAAAGATCAATGCCTTCTGTCAAGAAAAAGAACAACAAGATTGCTTCGTCGTGCCTACCCTGCCTACCGGCAGGCAGGCGGCAGACAGGCGCTCGCAAGGACAAACATTCCGCATGTCATTGCGAGGAGGCGCAGCCGACGCGGCAATCTTGTTATTTCGCAATTTTGACCTGAATATGGTCTTCAAGTGATGGAGTTACCTTGAGCCAAAAAGGGGAGAACTGAACAGAAACGGTGCTGACATCTGGGATAGCAAGGAGATAAAATTTTACTTTACTTTCAGTCATATTTACTAAATGTTTTGAGGCGAGTTTTTCGTTTGATTCACTCAGCGTAATGCTGTATGGGATAGCGACGTGCACTTCCGCATCTGAGCCGTCGGTTGCGTGTAGGGTGACAGTTGTCGCAATATCATCGGTGTTGAGTGATTGCGCTAATTCGTAACCTTCGGGAATAGAGTTTGAGATTTTTTCTGAAAGTGTAGACACAAGTAGCGTGCTATCATATGCAGCAATTGCCGCCGAGCCAGCAACAGTAACAGTTAAGTCATTGGCAGTTGATCCAACTTCAGCACTTGGTGTGATGGTGAGCGGAAGTACTGGAGTAATGGAAGAGTATGCAACGTTTGTCGGCAGATCTGTGCGCGACGATAATTCATCCGTGAAGTGGGCTTGTGCTTCCGCGTCAAATTGTGTTTTGGCTTCAGTGGTAACAGCGTCTACATCCGTTTGTGCAATGGTTGATGTGGAAATAAGACCGCCGGTCATAGACTCAGCACTTGTGCCGTAAATTTTATCTTTTAAACCATCCCACAGTGCTACGATCTCAAATCGAGACGCGGAAATATTGCCCGAGGCACCTTCTTGATCGGCAATTACCGGTACATCAATCGTGCTGCCGGCAGGAACAGTAATGCTTTCTTGTGTGCGGAACAGTATTCCTTCAGTTGATAACAAACGAGTGGTTGCAATCAAACGTTGTGCTTGTGAGTACTCATTGTGAATGGTCACTGTACCGGTTGCTTTGCTTGGGCGTTGTGTCGTGCTGTTGAAATCTTGACCGGTGGCGCTTCCTGTCGCATCAACAAAGTATACCTTGCCCGCAATCTCAGAGAGAGCAATCTCAAAAGAGCCTTCAACGGTTCTCACATTCGAGGTAATCGTGATTGTAGTTTTTGTAAACGAGAAATACAGAATACATGCAATGAGCAGAACACTGAGCAGAACAAAAATACTGACTATCTTTGTATAGTGTTGTTCGATGCGAGATGCGGCCTTATGTTTTTTTGGAGTGTGCACAATAATACGTTTTTTGATTTGTGTCTCTTTCATATGTTTGAAACAGTACCTTTTTATAATTGTACCATGCGCACATGGTCATGTCCAAAAAGTTTGACCAAGGTTTTGTATGCTTCAAGCGAGACGCGTTCATGTAAGTGCATCCGTTTTTTACCCATGATGACTGTCACACCATATGTACCGGGATGTTGTGATAAGAGTGCTCGCGCTTGAGTCAACTTTTCCGCAGATGTGCTGTGAGGAATATGGATCTCACATTCAAATTTTTCAGGAACAAATGGGATGATTTCGTTTGCGAGCATCTTTGGAGTGTCATCACCGCTTTCTATGCTGCCTTTTGCGCGCAACAACGCCTCTTCCACACACAGCGCACCGGCAACCTTTGCAACTTTTGGAAACAGAATAACCTCAATCTCTTGCGTGGTATCCTCCAGTGTCAAAAAATACATAATTTCACCGTTCTTGGTGAGAATGCGCTTTACGTGCTTGACCATGCCGGTCAGGGTAACGACTTCTTCCGGTCGATCAATTTTTGCTTGTGCGATAGAGAGGCCCGCAGCCCGGAGTAACGGTTCGTATTCCTCTAAAGGATGGCCGGAAAAATAAACACCCATCAATGCTTTTTCATATCCAAGAAGTGCATTGCGAGAGACCGCGGGCAGTGTGGGCAATGTCAGTTTTGGTTGTTTGGTAATTGCAAGATTGGAAAATAAATTAAATTGTCCACTCACATGTTCTTCTTGAGCGCGTTTTGCATATTGTAACAAGATGTCGAGATTTCCCAGAAGTTGTGATCGATCAAAGAAAAGATCAAGGGCTCCTACTTTTATCATGCTTTCCATAGACTTACGATTGAGGTCACGATCTTTTACTCGAGAAAGAAGATCCTCAATAGATATATATACTCCGTTGGTCATGCGCTCAGTAACGATGCGATCCACAATATGGTTGCCAACGTTTTTAATTGCCTTGAGGCCAAATCGAACGGTGTCACATGGAGTGTTGTCTGATTTTTTCACAACCGAAAACATACCCTCTGACAAGTTGATGTGCGGTGGGAGTATGTTCAATCCCATTTCTTTGGCATGTTGAATTTCAATAGCAATGCGATCGGTATCGCCGTAGTCAGCTGTGAGGAGCGCTGCCATAAATTCAGCAGGATAATGCGCCTTTAAGTATGCGGTGCGGTAGGCGATCATGGCGTAGCATGCGGCGTGCGATCGATTAAAACCGTACCGAGCAAATGGCAAGATGAATTCCCAAATGTGTTGAGCAATTTTTTTCTCAATGCCATGAGCAACCATTCCACTGATAAGTTTTTCACCTTGTTCGTCAAGCAACGATTTAATTTTTTTTGCCACAGCTTTGCGTAACATGTCGGCTTCACCGTACGAAAAGCCAGCCAGCTGACGCGCAATTTCCGACACTTGTTCTTGATACACGGCAATGCCGTATGTGGAGCCCAGTACCGGCTCAAGACGATTATCGATGTACTCAATTTTTTTTCGGCCATGCTTCCCATCAATGTAGTCGGGAATGAATTCCATTGGACCCGGGCGATACAACGACACCATCGCGATAATATCTTCGATCTCGGTTGGTTGCAGTTGTTTGAGGTAGCGACGCATGCCGGCACTTTCAAGTTGGAATACGCCAACTGTTTCTGCGCGCTGGAGTAAGGAAAATGTTTTCGCGTCATTGAGTGGAATATGTTCGATGTCAATATCTATCCCCGTACTTTTTTTGACGAGCTTGAGGGTGTCCTCGATGATGGTAAGGTTTTTTAATCCTAAAAAATCCATTTTTAACAGTCCTAGTGACTCAATGGGCTTCATCGAATATTGCGTGATCATGGTATGGTCATCTGCGCTTGCATATTGCAATGGTACAGAGGTTGTGAGCGGATCTTTTGTGATCACTACCGCACAGGCATGAATAGATGTGTGACGCGCAACACCCTCGAGTTTTTTGGCGATTGCAATCAAACGCTCGGCATCTGGATCCGATGTAAGGAGCTCTTGTATTTCAGGGACGGTTTTCACCGCATCTTCGAGTGTTGTAAACATTGGAATACACTTTGCAATGCGATCACAAAATCCATAACTCAAACCCAGAACGCGCCCAACATCGCGGATTGCAGCTCGCGCAGCCATCGTTCCAAACGTGATGATTTGCGCCACGTGATCTTTACCGTATTTTTCTTCTACGTACCTCAGCACATCTTCACGGTGAACATCTGAAAAGTCCGTATCAATATCAGGTTGTGAGACACGCTCAGGATTTAAGAAACGCTCAAAAAGGAGTTTGTAGGGGATAGGGTCAATGTCAGTAATGGAGGTGAGATATGATACGAGTGAGCCGGCTGCAGATCCGCGGCCTGGGCCTACAGCAACGCCAGAGTTTTTTGCCCAATTAATAAAATCTTGCACAATTAAAAAGTAGGATGCGTAGCCTGTTTTCTCAATCACAGAGAGCTCGTAATCAAGTCGAGTGTGTACACCTTCAGGAACAGTAGAGCCATATCGTTTTTGAATGCCTAGCTCACACAGTCGTCTTAACTCTTGGTTTGGAGTAATACCGTCAGGTAGTGGATACGCAGGAAGTTTAATCGTGTCCAGTTCAATATTGAGATCAATTTTTTCTGCAATCATGACTGTGGTGTCGACCGCTTCCGGGATGTCGGCAAACCATTGACGCATCTGTTCTTCTGATACAAAGGAGTAATCTTCGTTGCGCAATGTTGAGCGTTGCGTCTCCTCGAGGAGTTGTTTTTGTCCTATACAACGCAAAACATCTTGCGCCTCTCTATCTTCCGGACGAATGTAGCGCACGTCGTGCGTTGCTACCACAGGAACATTGTGCTGTGCGTGTAGTTCACGAAATAGCGCATTCACTTTTTCTTGTTCAGGTTGATGTGGTTTGTGCATGAGCTCCAAGTACACTTCACCTTCAAACACAGCGGCGTACTCTTGCACGAGTTGATGTGCGGCATCGATGCCGTGCGTGAGCGCGACTTTTGCGATGTGCCCTGTGGAGTTGCCGGAAAGTGCGATCAATCCGCGCGCATGCTTCTTCAACAGTTCCCAATCAATGCGCGGACGCAAAAAGAAACCGGTGGTGTGCGCGATTGTTGTAAGCTCGACAAGATTCCTATACCCTTCTTCATTCTTTGCAAGAAGAACGAGTTGGTATGGGTGCTCTTTCATGGAGTGATCGTTGATACCTTGCGGCGCAAGGTACACCTCACTTCCTATAATAGGCTTCAATCCTTTTTTTTTCGCCTCTTGATAAAATTCAATTGCACCATACATGTTGGCTGTATCAGTGAGGGCGATGCCATTCATGCCCTGTTCTTTAGCGGCATACACAAGTTCGGAGATCTTTGGCAGACCATCAAGAAGAGAGTAGTGGCTATGGGTATGGAGGTGGACAAATGACATAGGTGTTCGAGTATGATACCATATTTTTAAACCTTAAAATTATTTACTGTATGGTCAAAACAAAATCCCCTTTTACCAAACGAAAATGGTCGTTTGACATTATGATGCTTGCCTATGGTGTTATTATTGTTGGTGTGCTGGCAATCGCTGGTCAGTTGTGGGCAATGCGTAGTCGCATGATGCAGGTGATTCCAACAGATACCTACCAAGCGGTGTTCCTCACCAACGGTCAGGTGTATTTTGGAAAGCTCAATAACCTCAACTCAGAATACATGGTGTTGAAAGATGTATATTACATTCAACAATCAACAGATGACACTTCAGATGAGGCAGCGACCACTGATGATGAATCAGAAAATACACAACTCAAAATTATTCGTCTCGGTGAGGAGATTCATCAGCCACAAAACGGTATGATTATTGCACGTGATCACATGATGTACTGGGAAAATTTACGCGCCGACTCTCGTATTATTGATGCTATTAATCAAGAGAAACAACACACAGTAACTGAGTAAGTAAAAAGAGCCAACAGGCTCTTTTTACTTTTTCGTTTTTTTGTTTGAATGTCGTTTCACCATCTCAACCACGCTCCCGATTTCTTGTGCAATGAATGTGATTGAAGAGGCTGAGGAGACTACTTTTTCTCGGATAGAGTTAATGCTGCGTTCAAATTCAGCAATTTTTGTACGAATATCTGTAATGACCTCATTCCCTTGTTTAAGGATTTGAACGATGTAGTACATAATCCAGACAAGAAAAAATGTGAATACAATAATGGCGATGGTCAATGCACCGTACATAAGATCAACACTTGTTTGAAACATAAAAGATTTTTATTTTACTCTCTTTGAGATAGTATACATCTATAGGCGTGTCAGAGCAAATTGTGCTAGTATGCATCCATGGACATACCCACAGAAGATCATACTTCGTTTAAGCTTGGATATTGGATTGCAGTGCACAAATCATCTTTGCGCATAGCATATACAGTATTTTGGGTTGTAATTGTTGCTGGTATTTGGATTTCGTTCTTTGTTCGAACTGTTGATTGGATCACGCATCTTCAGCAAGCAAACGAGATTGTGCGCAATGCCGCTCAGAGCATTGTGAAATGGGATGCGCGTGTTGCGCCCGAGGATGTGCAAGTGGTAAAAATTTCTACCGTTCGGTATAACGCAAGTAGTGTGGATGTGCTTGTGCATGTGTACAATCCAAACGCAATTTGGGCTGCCTCTTCAGCAAACTATACCTTGAGCGTGAATGGCAACGAGGTTGAAACAGCGTCGCTGTCTATTGCGCCGTTGCAAGATCGTTATGTGACACGTTTGCGCATACCGAGCACAAGCGACGTGTTGCCAAATGTTCGCATGACATGGGGCAAGGTAGTCTGGAAAAAGATGGCTGATGCAGCCACGCGTTTACCGACGCAAAGTTGGGCATTTGAAAACGCCTCGTTTCACGAGATCACCGGTGATGCCGCAGATGCGTTTCGTACTGAGCTTTCCTTTGATTTGGTAAACAACAGCGTCTTTGGATTCAATCAAGTGAAAGCTGTGGTTGCCATGCACACTGCCGAGGGTACGATCACCGCACTCAGTAGCGTTGTAGTTGATACATTGCTCACCAAAGAGTCACGTTCAATTATTTTGCGATGGCCGGCAGCATTGAGTCGTTTAGATACGCCACAACTCTATATTGATCTCGATCTGCTCGATGAGAGTAAGATTATTCGCACGCTCCAATAACCATGTTTGGCGCGACCACACAATTCTTAAGAAAAATCGACTGGATACTGCTGCTCAGTATCGGCACACTCCTTATTATTGGTTCGCTTACTCAGTATAGTTTGAGTATTGAGCCCGGCGTGGTGATCTCTGAAAAAATGGTGCGCCAACTGGTGTATGTAGGTTTGGCCATTATTGTTTTTTTTGTCGCATCTTTTATAAATTACCGAGTGTATATTACGCGTCCAGCAGTCAGCGTGATATGTATGGTAGTGCTGCTCCTTGCTGTACTTATGTTTGGTCGAGAGTTTAATGGCGCGACAGGGTGGATTATTATTGGTCCGCTATCGACGCAACCTGTCGAATTGGTCAAGCTCTTGTTCATTATTTTTTTTGCAACCATTATTCGCAGGCGCGGTGAACGTCAAGAACACATGAGTTACGAAAATATTGTTGTTACCGGCGGCGTTACCGCTCTTATACTATTGTTGATTTTTCAACAGCCGGATTTAGGTTCAGCATTCATTATTTTTTGTGTGTGGGTTGGTCTATTAGCACTTGCTCGTGCACCAAAGTTGGTGATTGCAGGCGTTCTTCTCATTGCAGTGCTTGCCGGAGTGATTGGATGGTTTTTTGTGTTTCAGCCATATCAAAAAGATCGCTTAAGTATTTTTCTCAATCGTTCCAGCGACCCGTTGGGAACAGGGTATAATATTACACAGTCTATTATTGCCGTGGGCTCAGGCGGATTGTGGGGTAAAGGGTTTGGAGAAGGGACCCAAAGCCAGTTGCAATTTTTGCCTGAAGCATCGTCTGATTTTGCGTTTGCCGTGGTTGCCGAAGAGTTTGGATTTGTTGGAGCGACCCTTGTCATCGTGAGTTTGTTCATGTTGTGTTTTCGTTTGATACGCACGATGCAGACGAGTAGTGATACATTCGTTTTCTTTTTTTGTGGAGGAGTCGTGGTGTATATGTTAGCTCAGAGTGTTGTTGTGATCGGTATGAACATGGGGATCATGCCTGTGACCGGTTTACCGTTGCCATTTATCAGCTCCGGAGGCTCTTCGCTGCTGACCACAGCAGCTATGTGCGGGATTGCGCATAGTATGTGGATTCGTGGCTAAAAAGAGCCATTTTTATATGGGGGTTGAAATTTTTTCCGAAATGTGGTATATTTTTTTGTCTTTTTGCTCTATCCGTGGTGCTAAATATTAGCAGTATTGATGGGGCAACAACTTCAACACTGCCCCATGGAGGTGCGCCATGCGCACGGTTTTTTGGGTTTTTTTCGTAGTCTTGGCATCCTGCCAAGACTACGGTCTTGGCAAGGTCGACTCGGAGGGGGAGACGGCTCCCTCCTTCGAGTCCGGAGGCGGCAACGCCTCCGACACTGCTTGCCCGGGGGAGACCACCCCGGGCGGCAACAACGACCAGGACTGCGACGGCTACGCCGCCGCAGTCACCGACTGCGACGACGGCGACCCGTCGATTCACCCCGGCGCCGCCGAGGTCTGCGAGGATGGCATCGACCAGGACTGCGACGGCATCGACCTCGCCTGCCCGGACACGGGCGGCGGGGAAACCGGCGAGACCGCCGACACCGCGGAGAGCGGCGACAGCGGGGAGACCGAGGACACGGGGTCCAGTGGGACCACCGCCATCGGCACGTTCACCGTGCCCGACGGCGCGACCCAGGTGAACGCCTGGGTGCAGGTTCAGTGTCAGGACGACCCGTCGTCCTGTCTCGACATCCAGACGCTGCTCCAGCGTCTGACGTTGGCAAATGCCGACGGCTCTCTCATTCTCGAGACGGATTTCACCGGCATTCTGGAGGTCTCTGACCTTCAGTGGTCCGGGGAGATCGCCGAGGTGGGGTGTGACGGGATGGAGGGGTGTAAGACCCCCACCTACCCGCCCTTGGAGTTCTTCACGGACTCCAAGGACAACTCGGGGCTCGTCTTTACGGCCCCGGCCGGCTGCTACGCCGGTCCCTTCTCCTGCAACGTCGACCTCGACTGCGACCGGCCGGTGGTCGCGGGCACCGAGCTCTCGTTTACCGGCGCGCTGTGCCGGTACGACGAAGGGGAGGGGGATGTGCAGTTCCGACTGGGTATGGACTTTTTCGAGGAGCGGAACGGTACCTACATCTCGTCCATCGAGAAGGAGTGGATTTCGTTCCCTGTCGGCACCTGTTTCGAGGTGTTGACAAAATAGGGGCTGGTCACCCCCACAACAACGGGCTTGCGGTCGCCCTAGAGTACCGTTGCGGTTCGTCGTGATGCCGCTTTCTCACCACGACACTTCAATCTCAAAAGGAGATTCAAGTCCTGCAGATCGGGTTCAGACCCCGAAAGCATGCGGGGAAAAGGCCCTTAAGTGATGTTACGCAAGTAGCTCCTTAAGGCCTTTTTCTTTTCCTAATAAAAGAGATGACGTGGGTCCTGTCACCGATGCTTCCCTAGCCGTGCTCGCAGTACATCATTGGCATGCTGATGTACTTCTGCGCTTCGTCTAGGGAACCCGCATCGGTGCCACCCACTTTTACAGATTACATAGCGGGTGGTGCCAGACGTAGGGTTCCCGGCGCCACGCAGCCACGAAGTGGCGAGGACGACGGGATACGTGGGCGACAGGACCCGCGTAACAAACGGAATATGTGAGAGTATAAAATGTGGTATAATTTGTTGCATGAAAACAATACTCGTGACAGGGGGTGCGGGTTTTATTGGATCTCATCTCTCTGAAAGTCTCTTGACGCGCGGCGATCGTGTTATTTGTGTTGATAATTTTTACAGCTCACAGCGAGAAAACGTTTCACATCTTCTTGAAAATCCAAATTTTCGTCTCATCGAACACGATGTCACACTTCCCATGATGTTTGAGTGCGATGAGATTTATCATCTCGCGTGTCCAGCCTCGCCCGTGTATTACCAACACAATCCTGTCTACACTGTGCGCACAAATGTCTCTGGGTCGATCAACGTTCTTGATCTTGCCAAAAAACTAAGGATCAAAGTGCTGCTCACTTCAACCTCTGAAGTGTATGGCGACCCTGAAGTGCATCCACAACCTGAGACGTACGTTGGTCATGTGAACCCTATTGGTCCGCGTGCCTGTTACGACGAAGGAAAGCGTTGTGCTGAAACATTGTTTTTCGATTATCATCGCGAATACAATGTCGACATTCGTGTTGCGCGCATCTTCAACACATACGGTCCGCGCATGCACCCAGATGATGGGCGAGTGATTTCAAACTTCATCATGCAAGCGTTGCAACACCAACCGATCACCATCAATGGCGACGGTTCGCAAACGCGCTCGTTTCAATACGTTGATGATTGCGTGCGAGGACTTATAGCGCTCATGGACAACGCTGACATAGTTGGACCAGTGAACATTGGAAATCCAGAAGAGTATACGATTAAGGAGATGGCTGAGATTGTTCTAAAAAATATTCCTCAAACACAAAGTAAAATTGTGTTCACTCCAGCGGTCGTTGATGATCCAAAGCAACGTAAGCCGGACATCACTCTTGCGCGCAACATCTTACAGTGGTCACCAAAAGTACCGTTTGAAAACGGACTCAAGCGTTCAATCCCGTATTATCGATCGTTTCTCTCAAATACAAAGTAAATATGCTGGAACGTCTCCTTTCTCCTCGCTCAATTGCCGTTATTGGTGCTTCCCATACAGTGGGGAAACTGGGCTATGAGGTGTACAATAATTGTGTTCAGTTTGGATTTACCGGTAGCGTCTATCCAGTCAATTCCAAAGGCGGAAAAATTCGTGGAAAGAAGTGTTATGCATCTGTAGGTGCAATAGAGAAAGAGATTGACGTTGCTGTTATTGTTGTCCCAAAAGATGCTGTGGTGAGTGTTGTGGAAGAGTGCGGAAAAAAACAGATTCCATATGTAGTCATAATCTCTGCAGGGTTTCGTGAAACAGGGGATGAAGGCGCTTCGCGCGAAAGACAGATAGAGACTCTTGCCAAGAAATATGCCATTCGTGTTTTGGGTCCAAACTGTTTAGGGTTCATCGTACCAAAAGCAAAACTCAACGCATCGTTTACAGAAGGGTTGCCAAAATCAGGTGGTGTTGCTCTTGTGTCGCAATCCGGAGCAATGTGCGTATCGATTCTTGATTGGGCACAAGATTCGGGCATGGGTTTTTCAACAGTGCTCACCATCGGCAACAAGCTTGATATTTCTGAAATCGAAGCGCTTCAGTATCTTGAAAAAGACCCTGACACCTCAGTGATCGCGCTCTACTTAGAAAGTGTTGAGCGTGGTCAAGAGCTGCTTCAGCTTGCGCGCAGAATTACGGTAAAAAAACCGATCGTCTTGATTAAGAGTGGAGTCAGTCAACAAGGTGAAAGAGCTGTACAATCGCACACTGGATCCCTTGCTGGAAGTAGAGAAGCTATCAACGCACTGTGCCAAAAAGCCGGTATCATGCAAGTGCATTCTGTGCAAGAATTTTTTGATGTCATCCTTATTCTTTCGTGCGGCCGTATTCCTCAAGGTAGCAACATCGGTATTCTCACAAACGCTGGCGGACCCGGAGTGCTCACTGTTGATGCGATGGAAAACACGTTACTTTCGCTTGCGCATGTGAGTGGTGGTACACAAAACCTTTTGCGCTCAGTGCTTCCTGCTTCAGCGAGTGTTAAAAATCCAATCGATATTATTGGCGATGCAACTCCAGAGCGATATGAGCAAGCGTTGAATATTTTTGCCCCCATGTGTGATGCGTTGATTGTGATATTGACTCCGCAAATCATGACCGACCCTCTGCTAGCCGCGAAAAATATTATTTCAGTGTATAAAAAAAATCGCACCCCAATTATGTGTAGCTTTATGGGCGGCGGATCACTCCATCAAGCACGAACATTGTTACATGCAGCAGGCATTCCGCATGTATCCACTCCAGAGCGTGCAGTGCGTGCTTTGGATGTGCTTGAGCGTGCACGAAAAAACGAAGGCATGGTTGTGGCTCTTGAAGAAAAAACAACCGCTTCTTTTACACTTTCATCGAATACAGATCGTGTTCAACTCTCTACACAGGCTGTTGAGGAATTTTTGAACGCCCACGACATTCGAGCCTTCCGTTCTCAACTTCTTCACTCCTCATTTGAGTGTGATCGTATTCGCCACTTTCCTGTGGTGATGAAAATTGCCTCTCGTGACATTATTCACAAAAGCGCTGTTGGCGGTGTGCAGGTAAATATAGGCTCTGTAACAGAGGCGCAGCAGGCGTTTGAACGCATTACTCGCACTGTGCGTAGCGCTCACCCTGAAGCAGAGCTAGAAGGTGTGCTTGTGCAACCGTTGTTGAGTTACAAACAGCACGATCGCGAAATGTTTATTGGTATAAAAAAGGATTTTTCGTGCGGCATGGTGATGGTGTGTGGTGTTGGTGGCACGGCTGTTGAAGTGTTGAAGGATGTTTCGTATGGTATCGCACCACTTTCAACTCAAGAAGCGATGCATATGGTGAGATCTCTCAAGAGCTTCCCACTGCTTGCTCATAACGACATTTCTGCCTTTGCTGAACTTCTTGTCAAAGTGTCACAGATTGGTGTACAGTACACAGGATTTTCATCGCTCGATATGAATCCTGTTGTCCTTCACGAACGCAATGCTGGTTACACAATTCTTGATGCACGCATTCTTCTATGACGACTCCCGGTCAACAACTGTTTCCCGAAGGCATTCCAACACCACCACAAGATGCAGGAGTATTTAGGGCTCAATCAATCTCAGGTGAAGCGCATGTACAACCAGCCGCTCGTTTTACCGGCAAGCCACTTACCCCATTGGTTCTGTTAATTCTTGATGGATGGGGTGTTGCGCCTGCGTCGCGCGGCAACGCAATTACGTTGGCTCGTACGCCAAATATGAATCGCCTGATGAGCATGTATCCTACCGTTACTCTTCACGCTTCAGGCGAAGTTGTGGGGCTGCCGTGGGCGGAGATGGGCAATTCAGAAGTAGGTCACTTGAACATTGGTACAGGCAAAATCATCTACCAGAATTTACCGATGATCAACAAAGCTATTTCAGATGGATCTTTTTTTCGTAACGATGCTTTTTTGCAAGCTACGGCTGCAGTACAAGAGCGCACATCCAAACTCCATATTGTTGGTATGGTGAGCCCTGGAGGCATTCATTCCAGTCAGGATCACGTATTTGCCTTGCTTGAATTTTTTCGCAATCAAGGTCTTGGCAAGGAAGTGTTTGTTCATGCAATTTTAGATGGACGCGACACGCAAAAAGATGCGGCGTTAAAAAGCATCGCAAAGCTCGAAACAAAAATGCACGAAACAGGGGTTGGCACGATTGCTTCACTGTCCGGCCGCTTTTATGCCATGGACCGTGACAATCATTGGGAACGTACTGAAAAAGCGTACAATGCGATGCGGCATGGAAGATCTGAACACACAACAGATAGTCCGTTGAAAGCCATTGAAGAGTCGTATCGACAGCATATTTTTGATGAAGAGTTTCCGCCAACAGTTGTTGTTGGGGTTGACGGAAAACCGGTCACAGAGATTGGTGATAATGATGTGGTGATTTTTTTTAACTTTCGTGCTGATCGTGCTCGGCAGCTTACAAAAACATTTGTGCTCCCAACTTTTCAAAAGTTTGATCGTGGCACGCCAATTGCAAACCTTATGTTCATTACCATGACAGAGTATGAACGTAATCTGCCGGTGACTATCGCTTTTCAACCTGACCACGCACGGTTTAACATCGCGCGCATGGTGTCAGAAGCTGGTATGCGACAACTGCATATCGCGGAAACGGAAAAGTATGCGCACGTTACATTTTTTTTTAATGGCGGCAGCGAAGAGGAGTATGCTCATGAAGATCGCGTACTGATTCCTTCACCGCGCGTCATCTCATATGCCGAGACGCCAGAGATGTCTGTGAGAGCGGTTGCTGATCGCATCATTCAAGAGTTGCAGCATGGGCGCTATCAATGTATTGTGACAAACTTTGCAAATGCTGACATGGTTGGCCATACAGGCAATTTACAAGCGGCGATTCAAGCCATTGAAGCTACCGATGAAGCGATCGGGCGTGTTGCTCAGCAGGTACTGAACATGAATGGAACACTTGTTGTGACCGCTGACCATGGAAACGCAGAAGAGATGATTAATTTGCAAACAGGGGAGATCGATAAAGAGCATTCCACAAACCCTGTTCCATGCATCATGGCCAATAGCTTGCTCGCATCCCAGCGATCCCTTTGGCCTCCGGTACTTGATGGGAATCTCTCCTCTTTGCAGCCGGTTGGCGTTCTTTCAGATGTGGCTCCAACTGTGCTACAATTGCTCGGAATTCAGCCACCATCTGAAATGACATCACGAAGCCTTATTCGATAGAGCAATCCGAGTATGAAGAAATACGATATCGTCACTGTTGGAAGTAGTTTGCGCGATATTATGTTTTATGCAAATACAGGAGTCATTTCTCAGAAAGAGGTGTGGGAATTGCACTACGGCGGCAAAGTGATGAGTGATCGAGTATTTCTTGAGTACGGCGGCGGCGCAAGTACGGCGGCCGTAAGTTGCGCGCGATTAGGTTTGCGTGTCGGCATCATCTCTTCAATTGGTGCCGATGAATACGGCGGAGAGATGCGTAAACATTTCCGCGCCGAGCATGTTGATACTTCGATGCTTTATACATCATCCCATCACACGGGATTTTCATTTATCTTGGTGCATCAGCGCACAGGCGAACACGTTGCATTCATTCACTATGGGGCTGCAGAGGAGTGTGTGTTGCCGCAAAATTTCAAAACACTCAACACCGAATGGTTTTACGTGTCGTCGCTTAACACAACACAGTGGCCAAAAATTATGCGCACGTTGATTGCGCACGGAGGGAAAATTGCATGGAATCCGGGGAATACCCAATTACGCTCTTCCTCCCACATTTTAAAAGAGATGCTCGCTTCTGTGCATACATTGATTGTGAATGAGGATGAGTCATTGCTTTTTGCACGTTCGTTATCTGAAAAGAAAGAGTCGCTTCGACAACGCATTCGATTACTGCACGGTGCCGGTCCAAAAGTTGTGGTCATTACACGAGGTCGTAAGGGTGCGATGAGCTTTGACGGAACGACATTGTATATTATGCCAAAAGTGGATGACCGACCGGTGGACACTACAGGCGCGGGCGATTCCTATGGCTCAGCTTTTGTTGCTGGTTTGCATATGTATAAGGGGGATATACAACGTGCTATGGATTTGGCAGCGCTCAATAGCGCATCGAATGTTGCAGTTGTTGGCGCACAGCGCGGCCTTTTGTATCGATCCGATCTTCCTCGTCATTTACAACCACATATATGAAACCTTTTGTTATCCTTTCAGGAACATCCCATCCCGAATTTGCAAAAAAGATTGCCGACGAACTTGGCGTGAAGCTCGGCAATGTAGAAATCGCCCAATTTTCTGATAGCGAAACTCACGTTATTGTTCATGAAGATGTTGCCGGAAAAGAGGTGTTTTTAGTGCAGTCCGGGTACGCGCCGACAAACGAACGTTTGATGGAGCTCCTTCTTCTTGCCGAAGCGGTCTGGAATAAGAAGGCAAAACGCATTACTGTGATTTTGCCATTTGTACCATATCGTCGTCAGGAAAAGCAGACAAAAAACGGCGAAGCGTTGAGTTTTGAAGTGGTTGCACGTTTGTTGCGCGCCGTTGGTGTGCGTCGTGTGCTCACCATCGATTTACACAAACATCGTAGTCGTCGATTTTTTAAAGACCAGCATATTACCTGCAAAGAACTTCGTGCATTCCCGGTCTTTGTTGATTTTTTTAAAAAGCAAAAGTCTTTGGAAGATGTTGTTGTGGTTGCTCCAGACAAAGGGTCTATTCCTGAATCTGAAAAATATGCGCGTACACTCAAGGTGCCTTTGGTCCGTTTTTATAAACGACGCACTAAACGCGATCAGATTGTCATTGACCGCTTCGAAGGTTCGGTGAAGGGAAAGAATGTGCTTATTATTGATGATGAAATCAACACGGGCGGAACACTCGTGGGCGTTGTGCAGACGCTCAAAAAAAATGGTGCGGGTGAAGTTCATTTTGCCTGCACCCATGGTGTGTTGTCTGGTCCTGCAATCGAGCGTTTGTCCTCGTCTTCTTTAGAGCACATTCTTATTACAGACACCATTCCGCAATCCAAAGAAAAACGGATAAAAAAAATGACTATTGTTTCTGTTGCTTCTCTGTTTGCACAACAGGTACGACAATGGGTAAAATAGTCCGTCTACCTTCACGAAAAGAGTGTGAATTACTGTGGCATGAACACGCAACGCCGCATCATGTGCGTGCTCACGCGATGCAGGTTTCCCGTATAGCGCGAGCGCTTTCACGCGCGTTGATTTCTGCCGGCACATGTGTTAGGATAGATCTTGTTGATCGAGCTTCATTGCTCCACGATCTCATTCGCGTGACTCAATGGGCAAAAATAGACCCATCTCGCTTGCAGTATACGCCAACACCAAAAGAGTTGGCTGTTTGGGAACGGCAGCGTCGAACGTTTTCGAATGCCATACCTCACGCACAAGTTACTGCAAGTGTTCTTGAACATCACTATCCAGAGCTTGCGCATGTTATAGCTCTTCATAGTTTTTCATCGGTGAATGAGCTACGGAGTATTGAAGAAAAAATTGTATATTACGCTGATCGTCGCGTCGCTCACGATCGCATTGTTTCTCTTACGGAGCGCATGAATGAAGCGGAAGGTCGTTATCCTGCCGAGTCACCTGAAGCGAAAGAAAGAGAGCGCGTGCTGCGTATGAGCGTATACACACTCGAAGAGGAGCTGTTCTCTTCGCTCGATGTAACACCAGATCAATTGCTGTAAATGTATATGCTACAACACCATTCAACATCCAACGCGAACACACCCCCTCGCGCTCTTTCTTCAAAGAGTGTTGGCGCGGTTGTCCTCAATGCACAATATAAAGTGTTGGTGATTTTTCAAAAAAAGAATCGATATTGGGAATTTCCTAAAGGAAAGGTGGAAGAGGGGGAAAATGAGGTTCAAACTTTGCAACGCGAAGTGTTTGAAGAAACAGGTATTCGTCATTTTAAGCTTTCAAAAACATTTCGTGCCACCATGCGATACACTTTTATGTTTGAAGGTAAGCGTGTAAAGCGTACGGTGGTCTATTATTTGTTGCAAACCGCCGACGCTGTGCGCATTTCCGGTGAGCATACCGCATATCGTTGGTTGTCGTTGCGTAGCGCTCAAAAAATTTTGAAACATGCAAACCATAAAAAAATTTTGGATGAAGTAATGACTCGTATTTATGCTCAAAAAAGACGAACTCAAGTGGGTGGTAGGTAGTAGCGCGCCTCAGGAATTTCTTGACCGTTTTCCGGAGCTGCATCCTATTGTTGCTGCTATTTTGTACCATCGCGGCATCGAAACTCAAGCAGAGGTAGATGCCTATCTTTCGCCAGACTATGCTCGCGATCAGCACGACCCATATTTGTTTAAGGATATGAAGGTGGCTGTTGATCGGATTCAACACGCAGTCGTAGAAAAGCAGAAAGTGGTTGTACATGGTGATTACGACGCTGATGGTGTGTGTGGTGCCTCTGTCTTGTACACAACGCTCAAAGCGATTGGCGCTGATGTTTCTGTATACTTGCCTCATCGTGACACAGAAGGATATGGCTTGAACATGAACACCGTGCGTACATTGAAAGCCTCTGGCACCCATCTTGTTATCACTGTTGATTGTGGTATTTCAAATGCGCCTGAAGTTGAAGAGGCTGTAGCGCTTGGTATGGATGTCATTGTCACAGATCATCATTCTGAGCCGCCGGTATTGCCATCCGCAGCTCTCGCAATTTTAAATCCAAAAATTTCCGGAGAAACGTATCCATATAAATATCTGGCTGGCGTTGGAGTTGCGTTTAAGCTCTCCCAAGCTCTTGCGCGGGCGTATGAATTAGGTGAAGCTTTTGAGAAGTGGCTCCTTGATCTTGTTGCAATTAGTACAATTACTGATTTTGTGCCATTGACTGGTGAGAATCGAGTTTTGGAAAAATTTGGACTGCTTGTATTGCGTAAAAATCGGCGCATTGGTTTACGCGAATGGTGCGCGTCAAATGGAATTGACCCCACAAAAATCGATACAACAACGATTGGTTTTAAGCTTGGTCCGCACATCAATGCTGCGGGGCGGCTTGAGCATGCAAACATGGCCTTTGAAATGATGGTGTCTGAAGACCCTGTCAAAGCACGCGAGAGTGCCGAAAATTTAAAGCACACAAACGCTTCTCGTCAAAAGCTTTCTGATAGTATGAGCAAAGATGCGCTTGCTCAAGGTGAACAGCAAAAAGGGGAGCAGGTGATTATCGCTATAGGGAAAGATTGGCCGGTAGGACTTGTTGGCTTGGTTGCCGGCAAGGTTGCATCAACGTATCAGCGTCCGACATTTGTCATTTCAACATCTGAAGATAAAATTATGGGATCAGGTCGTTCAATTGAACAGTTTAACCTTGTTGAAGCTATGCAAAGTATGCCTGAGGTATTTGAGAAGTATGGCGGTCATCCACAAGCTTGTGGATTTACAATTAAAGATCAACCATCGCTTGAGCAATTTACAGCGCACATGCGCGAACGTGCTCGTTCAATTCTTGAAGGTGCTGATTTGCGTAAGACCTTAAAAATTGAATGCGAGTTGCGCGTCTCCGACATTGATTGGAAGTTGGTTGACATGCTGCAATCATGTGCGCCGTTTGGAGAAGGCAATCCAGAACCTGTGTTTAAAATTTCACAGGCAACAGTGGAAGATTTTTCAACAATAGGGAAGAAGGGTGACCATTTGCGTTTATCCATTTCGCATAATGGCATTACACGTAAGTGTATTGCATTTGGGGCGGGGCACCACTCTCTCAATTTGCATATTGGTAAGGTGATTGATGTTGCAGCGACTGTTCAGATTAATGAATGGAACGGCAATCGCGACATTCAACTTGAATTGAAAGACATACACTTATGAGAGTGCGAGCGTTTACAGATGGAGGAGCAAGAGGAAATCCGGGCCCGGCCGGAATTGGTGGGGTAGTGTACGATATGGAAGGCAATGTGCTTGCTGAAGTGTCGGAGTTTATTGGTCATACAACAAACAATCAAGCTGAATATCGCGCACTGATTGAAACGCTCAAAGCAGCAAAAGCATGTGGAGCAACAGAGGTGGAGTGCTACATGGACAGTCAGCTTGTTGCCAAACAAATGAGTAGAGAGTACAAGGTAAAAGATCTCAACTTACAAAAGGTATTCATTGAAGCGTACAACCTCGTACAAGAGTTTAAGAGCATTTCATTTACTCACGTGTATCGTGAAAAAAACAAAGCCGCCGACGCGCTTGTGAACAAAGCTATTGATGCCGCTATAAAGTAATTGCTGTTCCTTCTCACACGAAGCACCTCTTCCCTGCATGTGGGGCTCTCGGAAGGATTTTTAGCTAGGTGTATTGCGTAAGCAATACTAAAAATCCTGAGAGGGAAGGACGCGCTCCGCAGGAGAGCGCGTACCTGTACCCACAGGCAGGGAAGGGTGCGAAGCATCACTCGTACTGAGCCAATCCTTTTTCACCTTTTTTCATCGTCATCCCTTTTTCAGGAAATGCGACAAAAAATGTCGTGCCTTTTTTTTCTTCTGTCGTGTACCAAATGGTCCCGCCTGATTGATCAACGATCATTTTTACCAGATACAAACCTAAACCAGTGCCTTCGGCGACCGCATGCATAGCATTATCTGCTCGGAAAAGTTTTTGAAATAGTTGAGGACGCGCCTCTTCAGGTATGCCAATACCTTGATCCTCTATAGAAAAAACGACATATTTGCCACTCTTTTTTAGGTGTTCATGTCGTTGTTTTTTTGTAACATCAATAACGCGTGCATTGACCGTAATAATTGAAGCGGTGTCGTGAGGAGAGTAGCGTATGGCGTTGGTAAGTAAGTTATGGATGAGTTCATGAAACAAATTTGGGTCTAAAAACATTTGCGGAATAGATCGCGAAGTGTTTGAGAAGGTAATATGTGCTTGAGAAGTGTTCAAAAGCGGCTGCACCTCTTTGATAGCATCAGTGATGATCTGTACTGGGTGAATTTTTTCCGGGCGGATGCTGAGTTTTCCTGATTCAATACGCGAGACATTCAAGAGGTCATCAACGAGCCCTACAAGACGACGACTGCTGCGATGCACCTCCTCAATGTACTCTTTTTGTTGATGCTTAAGGGTACCCGTCTCTCCAGAGAGCAGCATTTCTAAGTACCAGTTAATTGAGGTCAGTGGTGTGCGGAGTTGATGTGATGCAACTGAAACAAAGCTGCTTTTTTCTTCATCAATGGCCTTTTCGTGTGTGATGTCACGTATAATACCTATAGCTCCAATAACCCGATCTTGCATATGAATGGGGGTGGTGGTGATCGAAGCTGGAAACAGAGTGCCGTCCGTCCGCTGATATGAGTATCCGGTTAATGAGTGTATTTGCTTCCCACTCTCAAGCGCGCGAGTAAAGGGTCGTCTGCGTTCAGGAACGAGATGTCCATGTGCATCAAGCATCGGCATGATTTTTACAATAGCCTTGCCCAACATTTGTTGTGGCGTAAGTCTTAGTAAAGAGTACAGTGCGGGGTTTGCAAAAATGACACGACCGCGGTCATCTGTCACCACAACACCATCACCAATACTGTTGAGCATCGCTTCATCTTGTGCGTGTGCCTTTGCAATTTCGTTGAGTTGTTGTTGAATTTCTCGTTTCTGTGATTTTGTTTTTTCTAGCGCTTCATTGAGCTCAGCTTCTATGGCAGAGAGTGTGGCGTTTTTTGACACCAGAGCGTCTTGGTTGCGTTCTGTATTTTTAAGTATTTGCCACATACTCACCACTACGCCCAGCATCCCTACTATGTTGGCCACCTCCTTTACAAGCAGGGCGATTGTATATGAGTTGTCAGAGAGCGCTACTGATCGACTCATAAAAAAAATGTGTGAGAATGCAAGGAGTACAACAGAAACTGTGATCCAGAAAAAGAATGGTTCATCTCTCCATTCATGATCTTTGCGCATGAATGAAACAGCAGTAATGAGCAACACAACGCCGGGTATGAATTCCCATAGATTTGTAAACCCGAGCCATACGGAGTGTGGAAAGTGAAGATCAAACAGTGCGACACTTGCTGTCGGAATGAGAATCGAGAGGTACACGCTCGTTGACAATACGACCAGTCCAAAAAACGAAGAGAGTTTGAAACGTTGCGTAATATAAGGCACGACCCAGCTGAGAAGAAGCAAAAAAGCGAACGCATTTGCGGATGAAAACCATGCCCAACGTAGCCAGCTTTCGATCACCGCGGGGTCAAGGTTCACCACCCATGGACGCATGCCGATAAATGCGATCGTACGTAAAATTGTTGCGGAAAAAAATGCCCATGCAACAAATCGCATGTACAGTGATTTTTTTGAAAAATATTGAAGCAATGCAAAGCCGCCAATACAAAGAGAAAAGCCGATGTCGAGTCCATACAAGACGAAGAGTAATTTTCCTGCTGTCGTAAATTGAAAAATCTGCACAGTAGCGAGCAGCCCAAGTGATGCAGCTGCGGTCAACAAAAGACCGAAGATGTACCACAGTGAGTGTTTGTGTGTATCGCGAGAACGCATGTATTTTTATTTTGTAGGTACACAGAGTATAACAAAAAACACCACACGATTCAAGCGTGTGGTGTTTTGTTTTTTTACATACCTCTTGCTTTGCGTTTTGCTGCTACTTCGTCGAGGATGATTTTGCGGATGCGGATGTGTTGTGGGGTGACTTCAACGTACTCGTCGTCCGCGATGTACTCAAGAGCATCTTCTAAGCTCATCACGCGAGGAGCGTTCATGTGTTCTGTGGTGCCGTCACCCTTTGATCGCATGTTCGAGAGTTGTTTTGCTTTACAGACATTGATGGAAAGGTCGCCAGAGCGGATGTGCTGGCCGACAACTTGGCCTTTGTACACCTTATCGCCAGGTGAGACGAACAATGTGCCACGATCTTGGACGTTGAGAATACCGTAGGAGTTACACTCACCGGTTTCATGAGCTGTCAGAGAACCTTGGTCGCGTTCCGCAAACTCTCCCGGGTCAGGGCGATACCCTTCGAACAGGGTGTTGATAATACCAAGACCGCGAGTATCGGTAAGGAACTCTGTGCGATATCCAAATAAGCCGCGTGTAGGGATGAGGAATTCAAGAGAGGTGATGCCAGAGTCAGATTGCATGTTGAGAAGTTCTCCCTTTCGACCGCCGAGTTTTTGAATAACGGCGCCAGCATACTCGTCTGGAGTTTCGATGAAGACGCGATCATATGGTACTTGCTTCTTGCCTTCAACAACGCGTTCGATCACTTGAGGGCGAGAGACTTGGAGCTCGTATCCTTCGCGGCGCATGCGTTCGATCAAAATAGCCAAGTGCAATTCACCACGACCAGACACAATCCAGCCAGCAGTAGGTGAGTCTTCAACGCGAAGAGCCATGTCGGTTTCAAGCTCTTTCATCAAGCGTTCGCGAATTTGGCGCGATGTGCAGAATTCACCTTCTTTACCACAAAATGGAGAGTCGTTGACCATGAATGTCATTTTCACTGTAGGCTCTTCGATTTTGAGCACAGGAAGCGCGATTGGATTTTCGAGATCAGCAATAGTTTCACCAATGTTAATGTTAGGGATGCCGGCAATAGCTGCGATGTCTCCAGCTTCAACTTCTGTAGCATCGAATTTGTTTAATCCCTTAAATGACATGACTGCAGTGAGGCGATGTTGTGAAGGAACGCCGTCACGGTTGATGCGAGTGATATTTGCGCCAGCTTTGAGTACACCATTGTACACGCGGCCTGTTGCAATTCTGCCTTTGAAGTTGTCTGAGGTAATGGTAGTCACCAAAAATTGGAGTGGTTTTGTGCTGTCTACTTGAGGAGCCGGGACGTGTGTGATGATCGCTTCAAAAATAGGGGAGATGTCGGTCATTGTTGCGAGGTCTGGTTGCAATCCAGCTTTGCCAGCGCGTGCTGCAGCATAGACTACAGGGAATTCAGCAGTTGCGTCGTCAGCGCCAAGGTCGATGAAAAGGTCGAACGTTTCGTTGAGCACTTCTTGAATGCGCGCCTCTGGTTTGTCGATTTTGTTCACGACAACGATGATCTTGAGTTTCATCTCAAGCGCTTTTTTCAGCACGAAACGAGTTTGTGGCATTGGCCCTTCTTGTGCGTCAATGAGTAGTAAGCAGCCGTCAGCCATGGTGAGCACGCGTTCCACTTCGCCACCAAAGTCAGCGTGGCCCGGAGTGTCGATGATGTTCACTTTCATGTCGCCCCATTGCACTGCAGCGTTCTTTGAGAAAATAGTGATACCACGTTCGCGTTCGAGTTCATTGTTGTCCATGATCAATTCGCGGTCGGCAACATCTTTGTCGAGCGTAGTTTTGGATTGACGAATAAGAGCATCGACGAGGGTGGTTTTGCCGTGGTCGACGTGGGCGATGATCGCAACGTTGCGAATGTTCATAAAAATAAAAATGGGCGTTTAAAAAACCACGCTGCAGTGGTCAAATTCGATGTACACTAAACCATGTTCTACGTGTAGTGTCAAGCGTTTTTCACGCGGGTCCTGCCGCCTGGGTACCCCACCGTCCTCGTGACTGACGCACTCCGGGCGGCGGAGGCCTCCCCCTTGGCGTCACCCGCTGTATTTTTGTTGTCATGAGCTCGGAGGTCTTAAGGCCGACGTGGCAATCTTTTTATTGGGTTAAGGCTAGGGTTGACAAAAGTCATCAAAAATGCTATTTTATTACGTCATTTTGGGCTTGTGTCGGTAGCCTTTTTCTGACTTTTGGAAGGAGGAACGACCACCAAAATGACCTCGCGTGAGCCAGTGATGACTCACATCAGTCCTTTGACAATCCTGTATGTATATTTGTCTCAACGGCAGATCAGGGGAAGTAGGAAAAAGAATGGCGAAGCAATTTTGTTGTTTCTTTTTTCAGCTCCC
>JAHBAR020000045.1 GCA_018500015.2 Candidatus Kerfeldbacteria bacterium
ACGCCACAAAACGCGTGAAAGTCGAAACTGGTTACGAAGTATCCGTTCCGCTCTTTATCAAAGAAGGGGAAAAGATTCGCATCAACACTGAATCTGGCGAATACGTCGAACGCGCAAACGACTAGCAAATACAACACTACAACCCCTTCTGGGGTTGTTTTGTTTATGCTATACTCTTGTGTATGAAGCGAACCAAAATTGTGTGCACGATCGGTCCGTCCTCGCATACGCTGACTACCCTCCAAAAGATGATTCAGGCCGGTATGAATGTTGCACGTCTCAATTTTTCACACGGGAGCTACGCAGACCACGCAGAGTTGATCGCCCTCATTCGCAAAGCCGCAAAACGTTGTAAGGCTCATGTTGCAATCCTCCAAGATCTTCAAGGGCCGCGCATTCGGATTGGTACTGTTCCTCAAGAAGGAATAACCCTCTCACGTGGCGAAGAGATTGTACTTGTACAAGAAGGCGTGAAAAAAAATGCATCCAAAAAACAAGTGATTCCTGTACAAGTTGCGCTCCATGAAGGTGTGAAAAATGGAACGCATATTTTAATCCAAGATGGAACGATCGATATTCGTGTTACTGGTGTGCGCGGCAAAGTTGTGTCAGGCGTTGTTATACAGGAAGGTGTTGTATTCACACACAAAGGCATCAATGTTCCTGGCGTGACTCTGCCTGTGCCAGCGCTTACTAAAAAAGATATTCAAGATGCAAAGTTTGGCGCAACCCATAATGTAGATTTTGTTGCGTTGTCATTTGTGAAAGATGAAAAAGATATTAAAAAGTTGCGAAAGTATCTTTCAAAAAATTCAGTCACAAAAATTATTGCTAAGGTTGAACGCGCAGAAGCGATTCATAATCTCGATGCGATTATTGAAGAAGCTGACGGCGTGATGGTTGCGCGTGGGGATCTCGGTGTTGAGATGGGAGTGGCAACAGTGCCAACCATGCAGAAAAAAATGATTGAACATTGTATTATCGCTGGCAAAGTGGTGATCGTCGCAACCCAGATGCTAGAAAGTATGACGCAAAATTCGCGACCAACACGCGCAGAAGCCTCAGATGTTGCAAACGCTGTTTTGGATCAAGCAGATGCAGTGATGCTTTCTGCAGAATCGGCGTCAGGAAAATATCCCGTGAAAGCCGTGCAAACGATGGCAAGAATTATTCGCGCCACAGAGCATGCCGATTCTCGTCGTGTCCATAGTGTGTTGAGTACGCACACATGGAAGACTCAAGATATGATTGCGCACGCTGCTGTTGAGCTTGTACAAGAGTCAAAAGCAAAAGCGATCGTCGTGATTGGCAACAACATTGATGTGCTTGCGCGTGTCACTCGTTTTCGCCCGCGTCATGTGCAGATTTTTTTCGTTACTCCTAGCGATGTATTGCGCAATCAGGCGCAGCTCTACTGGGGCACTCAATCGGTAATAAGTAAAGAGTTGCGTTCAGAAAAATCTTATGTGGAACAGGCAGTGAAGATTGCACGTACGCATGGGATCAAAAAAGGTCAACGTGTTGTCGTCATTCCAGCGCATATCAAGACAAAAAATTACACAGAAGAACTCATAAGCATATAACTATGAAAGAATGCCGCCCTCTGTATTGGTTTGATGAAGTGCGTCGTGAAGATGTTGCTGCTGTTGGAGGTAAAAACGCTTCCTTAGGAGAGTTGTATCAACAGCTTTCCAAACAAGGTGTGCTTGTCCCGTATGGTTTTGCAATTTCTGCAAGCGCATACGAGCAGTTCATCGATGGCGCTGGCATTCGTGCGGCAATCGAAAAAGAGTTGTCGGCAATCGATACTCACGATATCGAAAATCTCGCGCATCATGGTCATCGTATTCGTGAAATGATTATTCACGCACAATTTCCTGAAGAGCTCAAAAAAGAAATCGTTGCGGCATATGAAAAACTCTCTGAACACGCAGGTGTTCTTGATGTTGATGTCGCTGTGCGCTCATCTGCCACTGCTGAAGATCTTCCTGATGCATCGTTTGCCGGCCAACAAGAAACATATTTGAATATTCGTGGCGGCAGCGATCTGTTGCTCGCGGTAAAAAAATGCATGGCATCCTTATTTACAAATAGGGCAATTTCGTATCGCGCTGACAAAAATTTTGATCATTTTTCTGTTTCGCTTTCCGTTGGTGTTCAAATCATGGTGCGCTCTGATATCGCAAGCTCTGGCGTGATGTTCACGCTCGACCCAGAGACAGGGTATCGCGACGCGGTTATCATCACTGGCGCATACGGACTTGGCGAGCTTGTTGTGCAGGGCAAAGTTGATCCCGACGAATTCATTGTGTCAAAACATACTGCTGAAGATCTGCGTTTTCGTCCGATCGTTTCACGTCGTTTGGGCACAAAAAAGATGAAGATGGTGTACGCACCAGAAGGGGAGATCGACGTGCACGGAACGGTCAAAGAAATTCCAGTTGAAGATAGTGCCGCGCATCGTTTTATACTTTCTGACGACGAAGTCTTGAAGCTTGGTCGTTGGGCAATGCTCATCGAGCGACACTATGGAATGCCTATGGATATTGAGTGGGCAAAAGATGGAAAAACCGGAGAGCTCTACGTCGTGCAAGCGCGTCCAGAGACGGTGCGTTCTCAACATTCGGCATCTACAATGGAAACCTATCACATTGATTCCGAGCGTTCTGCTGTTGTGGTGTCTGGTGTTGCTGTTGGTACTAAAATCGGGAGCGGAAAAGCGCGCGTGATTCGTGATGTCTCACAAATGCACGAGTTTAAGGCAGGAGAAGTTTTGGTAACAGAAATTACAGATCCAGATTGGGAGCCAATTATGAAAATTGCTTCTGGCATTGTCACCAATAGCGGTGGCCGAACCTCTCATGCCGCAATTGTGTCGCGCGAACTTGGTATCCCAGCAATTGTCGGTACACACACCGCCACTGAACGCATCAAAATGGGTGATCCTATCACTGTGTCCTGTGCCGAAGGGGAGCGTGGCATGGTCTACGCTGGTGAATTGAAATTTAGCATTGATAGCGTTGACTTCACTCACATACCTCAACCACGCACGCATATGATGATGATCGTTGCCGACCCGTCGCGCGTTTTTGAGCATGCGATGATCCCAAACTCTGGCGTTGGTTTGGCGCGCGAAGAGCTCATCATCCTCAACCACATTAAAATTCATCCGCTCGCACTTCTACATCCAGAAAAAGTGACTGATGCACGAGAACAAAAATTGATTGCATCAATGACGCGTGGATACGCTTCGCCAAAAGAATATTTTGTACGTACGCTTGCTGAAGGTATTGGCAAGATCGCTGCAGCGTACTATCCAAACGATGTTATTGTTCGTACCTCTGATTTCAAATCAAATGAATACGCGAAGTTGATTGGCGGCAGTGCTTTTGAGCCTCATGAAGAAAATCCCATGATCGGTTGGCGCGGCGCATCTCGTTACTACTCAGAAGAGTATGAAGAGGCATTTGTGATGGAGTGCGAAGCGTTGCGTATTGTGCGTGAAGAAATGGGCATGACCAATATGAAAATCATGATTCCATTTTGTCGCACTCCAGAAGAGGGCAGAAAAGTGGTTGCGCTTATGAATCAACACGGACTTGTGCAAGGAAAAGATGGGTTGGAATTCTATGTGATGTGTGAAATTCCGGCCAACGTGATTTTGGCAAAAGAGTTTGCGCAGATTTTTGATGGTTTTTCTATTGGTTCAAATGATCTTACGCAGCTGACACTTGGTCTTGATCGCGATTCAGGGCTTGTGGCGCATTTATATGATGAGCGCAATGAAGCGGTGAAGACAATGATCGCTCAAGCTATCACAACAGTGCACGCTCAAGGCAAGAAGATTGGTATTTGTGGACAAGCGCCATCTGATTTTCCTGAGTTCGCAGAATTTTTGGTCGATTGCGGAATTGATTCTATCGCACTCAATCCAGATGCTGTTGTTTCAACGACTCTTGCTGTTGCAAAATACGAGCAGACAAAGAAATAATTGTACAGAGTGGGTAAAAAGAGTATGATGAATAAAAATCATCACTTTTTTCTATGCCAAAAAAACAATCAAACTCAAACATGATGCCGATGATGATCGTAACAGCTGTTGCGGTTGTTATTATCGTAATCCTTATTGCTGTCATGCTTCATAAGCCGACAACATCTACCACAACAAACACCAACACTATTGTGAATACGAGTACGCGCACAAATACAAATTTAGCGCGTAACACCAATACATCAACGAATAAAAATACCAATTCAGCCACAAACGCAAATACAAATTCTGCTACCAATAGCAACACAAATCGCAACGCGAACGTTGTAACGAATACAAACGCATCTACACATACGAATACATCAACAAATACCAACAGTAACGCAAACACAAATTCAACAGTTTCTTCAGCTTCAGAAAAGAACACAAACACGGTTCAAGAAGATGCTGAGGGCAACAAAACGCTTGTGGTTGATTTATACATGATTGATATTGGTAATGACAGTGGAAGTGATGAGACGATTGGTTGTGGCGATAGTATGGCTGCAGTAGAGCGAACCGCATCTGTAACAGGCACTTCCCTCGATGGTTCTGTATATGCTGCTGTTGCGTACTTACTTGCATTGCATAACAATCCACAGTATGGATATTACAACGCACTATATCAGTCGTCCCTCGAAGTTGATAGCGTTTCATTGAGTGGCGACGTTGCTTCCGTGTACCTCGCCGGCACTATAACTCTTGGCGGCACATGCGACACTCCTCGTTTTGAATCACAGCTCACAAGCACGATCACACAATTCCCTGATGTGAACGAAGCAAAAGTCTACATCAATGGTACCCTGATGTCAGAAGCTCTTTCCTCGATGTAAATCTCTATCTGGCACGCTGTCGCAGGCAAAGCCTGAGACCCTTCGATACGTCGTTCGCGAACGACGTATCTTCGGGCTTGTGATTCGCCATCTCGGCTCTCTCGACGTAGTGTCCACTACGCCTCGGTCGCACTCGATGGTTTCATAACTTCGCATCTTGCTCAGCTATAGATTTACGGTGCTTGGTATTTAGACATTTTTAGGGTCATACGATATACTGTCGCTCACGTGGCAGTATATTTTTTCTATGTATCGCGTACTTTTGTACTATAAATATGTACCTATTGAAAATCCCGAAGCTTTTGTTGCTGAGCACAAAGCGCTCTGTTCGCGTTTGGGTTTGAAAGGTCGAGTTCTTATTGCGCATGAAGGATTAAACGGCACGCTCTCCGGATCTGTGGAGGCGTGTGAAGAATACAAACAATGGATTCTCTCCGATTCACGTTTTGCTCATATGGCATTCAAAGAGCATGATACCGCTGTGTTGCCATTCCCTCGTTTGCGCGTTGTCGTGCGGCCTGAAGTTGTAACACTCGGTGTAAAAGACGAGGGCACGCTTCCATACAAAGCTGGCAAGCACCTCACGCCAGAAGAATGGCACGCTTTAGCACAAGAAGATGATGTGGTGATACTTGATGGGCGCAACATGTATGAAGCCCGCATTGGAAAATTTAAAAATGCGATCACGCCCGATATTCAAAATTTTCGAGAGTTTCCGCAGTGGGTGAAAGAAAATAAAGAAAAACTCAACGGCAAAAAAGTGTTGATGTATTGCACTGGCGGTATTCGGTGTGAAAAAGCATCAGCAGTGGTGAAAGAGACGGGTATTGAAGACGTGTATCAACTCAATGGCGGAATCATCAATTATGGCAAACATATCCCAGATGGTTTGTGGGAAGGAAGCTGCTATGTATTTGATGCACGCAACAAAGTACAAGTGAATGATGACGCGCACCACACCATTATTTCGAAATGTGATTTTTGTAAAGAACTTTCTGATCAATACGTGAATTGTGCAAACGCAGCATGCAATAAGATGATGATTTTGTGCGCGTCGTGTCGCGAAAAAAGTAACGATGCGTGTTCAGCAGAATGTGCTCAACACAATCGTCGTGGTGTTATGAAGCCGTGGTTAATAGATAAGGTGCTTGCATAGAGGTGGATCGCGCTGTAGACTCTTTTATATAAAGAGCCTATACAAAAAAGTATAGTAGGGAGCTGTTTCATACTCTCTGTTGTATGCATGTTTCGCTCATTCAGTTGATGGAGGTCTTGCTGTTCGTGTTGTCCAGATGCGAGATGATGGTGATTTTCTCGTGGAAATAAAACACTCATCTATGAATTCACTGGGAGGCAAAATTTTGCGCATCAATGCAGATGGTTCAATTCCTTCGGATAATCCATTTAAAGATTCGCCAATCTACACATACGGTCATCGTAACCCTCAAGGTATTGCGTGGATACAAGGAACAGATGTGATGGTCTCTACCGAACATGGTCCATCTGGTTTTGATGGCCCGCGTGATGGCGACGACAAAATTTACCGCATCGTTCCAACGTATTAAAATTATATATCTCTCGTGTAGTCTTCACGCAGCGCTGCCACTTCTTCCGGGAATTCTCGTTCGTAGGCATCAGCAGCCTTAATGATTACTTCTTGGTAGTTGTGCGCAGGGTCTTTCTCTAATTCATCACGCAAGATGTCAAAGCGCTCAGCGTTTCGTAGATGGCGTCGCACATAATCCGCCCAACGAAATAGAATATTCATTTGGTCTCTTGCAATTTGTTTGCGTCGCTCGTTTTCGTCGAGAGTATCTCTATGTAGCTCTGCGTCAGCATGAATTTCGTCAAGAAAAGTACCAGCATGCTTTATGCGTTCCGATTCTATTTTTTTTGTTGCTGGTGTTGGTGGATATACAGCATCATAGCACCTAAGCAATTCTTCGCGTGCATGCGCTGGCATCAATGCAAGACTTTCATACCAAAGAGTTGGAAGAATTTTGGTGTTAGCAATGTTGCTTGTGCGCGCATATATGGTATCCACTTGTGCCAATTTTGCTGCTGCAACACGATGCGATCCATCTTCAATTACAAACAGGGGTCCGCGTGGGCCTATAAATTTTTTGGCGTACACAACAGTTCGACCTGATCGACTAAAAAATTCTTCTTGTAAAAAACGGGCAATGCTTGCTTGTTGTTTATCTTTATTGCTTGGATATTCCCTATATTTGCTCAGTATCCCGTCAACCATCTTGCGTGCAATTTCTATGACCGCGTTTTCACCGCGTGCCTTGCTGTCTTCTGTGCGCATCTCGTGATATGAGTCTCCCCAGTTCATCAATGAAGGAGTGCGTACAATAGTACGTACCGGTATGGCTACATAGGGAGCGTCAGCACTGCGCTCAAATATTTCGATGATGCCGTGTTGACGCAGGATTTCGTTAAAGGCGCGTTGAATTTCCGTATATACTCTTCCATCAGGAGCGAGGTAATTTTCAGTTTGAGCAGCGCGTTGATGAGCAAGCCAGTCTTGAGCGCTCCATGTATGCATACCCTCAAACATAGAGGGTGTTAAACTCATTCTTTGGTTTGGAGTACGATCATAGGTAGACATAGAATAAATTTATGGTATATGAGTATCACTGCTAAAGCAAGGTACTAAAAAAACCGCTCAACAATGAGCGGTTTTTTCTTAGACAACTATTTCCACATGCTGAGGATGATACCGGCAACGATGAAAGAAACGATATGAGCACCTGCTTGGATTTTCATTTGCATCTGCATTTTCTTTTTTTCCATACCACTCCACATTGTTGCACCAACTAATGTTGGAAGAACAAATGCTGCGACGATCCAAAGAGCGGTCCAGAATCCCGACATTGTGCTGTTGTGAATGAATGCAGCGAGAACAGATGTCTGAAAAAGAGTAAGAACAAGCTGAATGCCATACATTGGACCAGCCTTTTTCTTCATGAGTTCCTGCTCTTCAGGGCTCATCTTGTCAAAGCCGGTTATGCTCGACCATTGTTTTCCAAAAAGGACTGAATACCAAAGGCCGTTGATTGCAAACAACACAATTGTGGTTACGATGACCGCCCAAATGTTTACCTCCATAGGAGAAAATAAAAATGATTAATAGATATAGTATATCGAGCACTGTATTGTCTTGTCGAGAAGATATTAGGTTCGCGGATCTTCTTTGTTCCATTCTATCAAATTTCCAGCTTTGCGTTCCATGGAGTCCGCTAGGCGAAGAAGGCGAAGATTTTTCAGTGGTACGACTGAAATATGTCGTGCATCATCGATGGCTTCAGGAATTTCAAAGAGATTTTCTTTGCTTGTAATCCAATAATTTCCGAAGCGCGACAAATCAAAAGGACGAGCAGAGTATTTGCGTAACACTTTTTTGCCAGTAGTATTGAGGAAGTATTCGTGAAAATAGGAGAGCGCGAGTTCGCGAAGAGTCTTGTAGATCGGGTCACGAAAACGCAACGTAGCGTGATTTGTTTTACTGATCGCGCCCCAATAACCGTTGCGTGTATAGAGGGCAACGACATGATCATCATCGCCGTCAGCGCGTAAATCCATCACAAGAGGTTTTTCGCCATTGAACCACAACGCAGCAGCTGCACAGAGCGCTCCTTCCATGCAATGCATTTTTTTTGCACGAAGACTCATACGAGGCGACATGCATGTCTCACCGTTCTTTTCCCAGTTTGTGGGAATTGAATCGAGAAAATTTTGAATTGCGATAGGAGATCGGAGACGCGAAAACAATTTTCGTTCTAGTGTTGTCAGTTCTCCTTTATCAAGCATATCAATCGCAATACTTTCGTGAATCGATGTTGACTGCCGGGTCGCGCTGAAGACTTTCTACATCATGCAACACTTCGCCGCGCAAGAATTTTTGGTATGCAGCGTAGCCGATCATCGCAGCGTTGTCAGTGCAAAATTGTTTAGCGGGGAAGTAGAGTGGAACGCCGAGTTTTTTCATTTCAGCACGAGCTTTCACGCGCAAACGACTGTTTGAAACAACGCCGCCACCAAAGATGACCATTTTTGGGTTGAGTTTTTTTACAGCGCGAGATGTTTTTATCAAAATAGAATCAACGATCGCTTCTTGTACCGAAGCGCAGTAGTCAGGAATAATGTTTGGAAATTTTTTGCCAAGCTCTTTGCGTAATGTTTGCACTTGATATAAGCATGCAGTTTTGAGACCGGAAAAACTAAAATTATAATCCTGACTGTTTTTCATTGGGCGAGGAATGTCATACGCTTTTGGATTGCCACGCTTTGCGAGTTCAGAGATGATTGCGCCTGCTGGGTAGCCGAGGTCGAGCATACGACCCACTTTATCAAACGCTTCGCCAGCTGCATCGTCGAGTGTTTGGCCAAGGAGTTGATAGTGGCCGAATTTTTCTGCCCACACAATTTCACTGTGCGCACCAGAAACGCAGACAGCGAGCAGAGGGAATTTTGCATCTGGAATATCGATGTAGCGTTTGCCATGTTTGTTGCGCAAAAATCCAGCAAGCGCATGACCTTCCATGTGATTCACTGGAATGATTGGAATATTGAGCTCGAGCGCGAGTTTTTTTGCTTCACGAACCCCGACTTCGAGAGCGGGAGCAAGGCCAGGACCATATGTCACTGCGATGGCGCTAAGTTGTGACATGCTTTTGAGTCCGGATTTTTTGAACGCGCTTGCAATACATCCTCCAATCAGCTTTTCGTGCTCGCGTCTTGCTAGGCTTGGCACAACGCCACCCCATTCTTTGTGCACATCAATTTGCGTCGACACCACATTTGAAATCAAACGATCGTTGCAAAGTACCGCAGCCGCTGTTTCGTCAAATGAAGTTTCAATTGCAAGAATATACACCGGTTTCATGCTTTTTTGGATGTGTGAATTGAGTATGCAAAACTGCGTGCATGCTCACCAGTGACGGTGATAACTATTTTGACGACAACAGCGTTACGCAAAAACCGCGTGATGTAATCATGTACTTTGTTGGCCCATTCGATGACCACGACGTTGGGTGCTTGGAAGAGTGTTGTTGGATGCAATTCGTCCATTTCTTTTGCATCGTAGAATCTGTACGTATCGATGTGTTGCAGCATTACTTTTCTGCGATTAAACTTCCCAGGATATTCGCGGCAAATTAAAAACGTAGGGGAGACGACGGTGTGTTTTACGCCAAGTTCTGTTGCGAGGAATTTTGTGAAGTGCGTTTTTCCAGCGCCGAGATTCCCTTGAAGTAAAAACACCACGCCGCGTTTGCCTATATCGTTTTTGAATTTTGTGGTGAGTGTTTTTACAAAGCGCTGCGTGTCGTCGAGCGAGTAGGCATTGAAGATGTGCGAGCCTTTGAGTTGCATGCTGCCTTCGCGCACAATGGCGAGCGTATCGTTGGTGGCATCCACAACCGTGCTTGGTTTACGTTTTGGTAAACGGCCGGCATCAATAATCAGGCCGATCATTGATTGTTGTTTTTTTGTGGTGTTGCGCAAAATGTCGGCAATCGTGTATGGCGTTTTTTTGTACGACGCGTTTGCTGATGTTGAGGTGATCGGTTTTTTGTATTGCTTCAATAGTTCAAGTACGAGCGGATAGTCGGGGATGCGAATGCCTTGCGTGCCCATGATGCTCTCAACGCCTTTTGCGAGTTTGCCTTTGCTGCGCGACACAACGGTAATCGGGCCAGGCAAAAAGTTGTCGTAGATATTGCGCGCAGTTGAGTTGATGTGTATGTACTTTGATGCCATCTTTGCATCTGTGACAGCAACAGAGATTGGTTTGTCGTTACGCTTTGTTTTGTAAGCGAGAAGTTTTGCGATCGCTTTTTCGTGCGTTGCATCTGCCCCCACGCCGTAGCAGGTTTCTGTTGGATAAATAATCAAGTCGCCACTTTTTAACACTTGAATAGCAGACTCAATAACCTCCTGATGATTTTCTTGTGTTAGACGAATGCGGCGCATGATATTATTTCGGATGCGTGTCTTAGAGTTTTTTTGGAAACATCAGCGATAAGATCAATGCGAGTCCCAATGCGCTCATAATAATTGCAAAGGAGAGTACGCTTGAAATATGAATGTGGAATATGCCCAACAACATTTTGCTCCCGATGAACACCAAAATAAAGGAAAGAGCTTTTTGCAAGTGATGAAATCGGTGAATCACATGTTCAATGAGGAAGAAAAGTGCGCGTAACCCCATGATCGCAAAAATATTTGAAGTAAAGACGATAAACGGATCTTGCGAGATACTAAAGGCAGCAGGGATAGAGTCAATTGCAAAAACGATGTCTGTACTTTCTACTAAGAGTACAATAGCAAACAGAATCGTTGCGTGTAGTTTACCTTGTTCACGGACAAAAAATTTGCCTTCGTGATGATTGGTGGTAAACGGTAAAAACTTACGAGCAAATTTCAGTATCTTGCTATCATGATAATTGACGTGCTCTTCTTTTTTCTCTTTGAGTAACTTGAATCCCGTATACAATAGAATCGCACCAAAAATATACAATACCCAATGAAATTGCTCGATGATGATGGAGCCGGTGAGAATGAATACGCCGCGGAAGAGAATCGCTCCAAGAATGCCCCAGAATAGAACGCGATGATGGTATTTTTCTTCGAGCTTGAAAAAGTTAAAGATTAGTAGAATCACAAACAGATTGTCGACCGATAGCATTTTTTCGGTAACGTATGCTGTTAAGAACTGGGAGCTTGGATCTGGTCCGAGCAATGCATAGACAAAGATGGCAAAGATCAGTGAAACGCCAATCCAAAAGAGCGACTGCAACAACGCCGATTTAAAAGGAATTTTGTGCGCTTTGCGGTTAAAGAAGCCAAGATCGGCAATTAAAAAAGTGATTACAGTGATAGCTAAGATGCCAAAGAGAATGAGTTTTGGATCCATGATGATGTCTGTTATGAAGCTAAAATGATATAAAAAAACGGCATAGAGCCGGTTGTAATTGATATTGATTCAACGGTTCAGACGCTCATGAAGAGACCATTCATCTGTTCCTTCTCAATATCCAAGGCGTGAAGAATATAGCATATAGGGTCTTTTTTGACAACTTGCTGTAAAAGGTCCGACCTTGTGGATGCGGGGGCGGCGTGAGGCTCGGCTTCGCCTTTCCTCGCTTTCCGGCTCGTCGGGCTAGCCACCGCCTTGCTGTTTCGCTCCCCACATGGTCGCTCAACTACGCTCCGGCGTTCTCGCCCCAACGTGATGCGCGCAGGCGCATCACTCCGCATCCCTGTACACAAAAAGGCCACCATGCGGTGACCCTTTTGTGTAAGCGGAAGCGGCGGAGGGCTCTTGCTCACCCGTTGTATGCCCGCCGACTTTGTCGGCATGGCATACTCCTCCTTCGCAACCCGAGTCTTTTTTCTTCTGCCGCAGGGCAGAAGAAAAAAGTACTCTTCTCGCCCCACCCATCCCTTATGTAAAAGAAAACGGCAGCCTAACGGCTACCGTTTCCATTTTATGCGGGAGCGGCGGGGCTCGAACCCGTGACCTCCACAGTGACAGTGTGGCGCTCTAACCAGCTGAGCTACGCCCCCGTGCAATAATGCAGGAAGGAGTATACAAAACCCGCTGAGCTTTGTAAAGCCGTGGGGTTGACTTATCTTTGTATTTTTTCAAAAATATAAATATGGATAAGAATATTGTTGATCAACAAGAGATTACACAAAATGCAATTCATTTTGCTCATAAAAATAAAAAACAGATCGTTCAAGAAATCTTAAATAAAGGAAAATACGAGAAAAGCTTAAGTCCAGTTTCTGTCTTTATGGCCGGTGCTCCTGGTGCAGGAAAAACAGAATTTTCTAAAACACTTCTTGATCGTTTAGGAGAATCCATGGATCCAGCTACGTTGCTTCGCATTGATTTGGATGAATATAGAGCCTTCTTCCCTCAATATGATGGTGAAAACTCAGCTTTATTCCAAGGTGCGTGTAGCATTGTTGCTGAAAAGTTGCATGATACCGCTTTGGAAAAGGGGTACAGTTTTATTTTTGATGGGACATTAAGTAATTATGAAAAAGCACGTTTAAATGTTCATCGATCTTTAAAGCGGAGTAGAGACGTTGTTATTATTTTTATATATCAATATCCTCAGGTGTCTTGGGATTTTACTAAAACAAGAGAAAAAATAGAAAAGAGAAATATACCAAAAAATGTATTTATTAGGGAGTTTATTGAATCTAGAAAAAATGTGGAGCTCTTAAAAAAGGAGTTTGGTAGCAGATTAAATGTTTGGCTGATTCATAAAAATATTGACCCGAATAATTTATTTTTTGATTTTCATTTAAATGTTGAAAGCATTGACAAATATATTAAATCTGCGTACACTATACAGACTTTAGAAGAGGAGCTTCAATAATAAATGTATGTTTAAAAAAATTTACAATACATTTTTTGGCAACGTCGTTAAGAATCCAGATCCTCTGCGGATGTTAATGGATAGCTCTTCTCGTGATAAGAAAAAGATCGTCAAGGATGCTACTAAAGGTGCGATCAAGCTTCAGAGAAAAATGATTGACTCACTTCAATAAAACTTAAAACCACCGAATAGGTGGTTTTAAGTTTTTATATTATTTCATCAACACCGGAATATCGGTGAGTGAAATAGTTTCTCCGGGGGTCACAGAAGTCCACGTAAATGTGCCGTTTGAATTTGGCACAACAGAGGTCATTTCTGAAACATCTGATGGCACAGTCATCGTGCTTGTCTGTGCATCCCACGCAACGTACGCATGAGAGCCGTTTGGACGCTCAATATCGTACACAAACTGATCTGAGGCTGTCTCATCCCGAGTGATCTGTGTGAACTTTGTAATTTCATCTGTCAATAATTGTACGGTGTAATATGCCGGCTGCTTACTCATATCTTCGTTCACTACGCCAAAGTAGCGAAACGCTTCGCCGTCGTCATCGTTTCCAATATACGTGTGCCACATAATTACTTCATCTCCGGCATCGTAGGCAAGCATTGCACGACGGAAAATGTCAGCTGCTTGCTGGTCGGTTGAATTTGGATAGTTGGTACGCGTTGTATTTGTTGGGTCTGAAGATGTGCCGGTTTCAGTTTGCCAAAAAAGTTTATCCGAAATATCAAGCTCTTCACTTAAATTTTGTAAAGCATCGCGCGCAACAGCAAATCCTTGCCAGCGACCATAGTAGTGATAATTGACAACGTCAAACCAATCGCTGCCTACAGTGTGCACAACCTCTTCAAGCCAGTCATCAACATTATCCTCCGTGATACTTATAAGCCCCGGCAAGAGAATAACAGCATTGTCATCATGTTCGCGAATAATATCTGACACCGCCTTAAGCCAACGCGCTTGATCAGCGACAGGGAAAACGCCGGGCTGTTCCAACTCCCAATGCGCCATTTCATTGCCAATCTCCCAAAACTTTACATCATCTTTGTAGCGCTCAACAACAGCCACGACATAGTCCTCAGCTTCTTGCGTGAGTGTTGGTTCAACAGTGTCGTCGCCTTGCAGCATCTCCCACGGCGTTGTGCTATCCGCAAGTTGGTAAGAAAACAGGTCAACAATCGGTTTGTGCGTTGTGGTTTTGAGCACCCCGTCGGCGTTTGCAAAATCAAAGGTATCTTCGCGCGCTTCGACAAGCTCCCACAGCAGATCAGCCGATGTGATTTGTCGGAATGTGTCGATTCCCAGCGCGCTAAAGTCACTGTCTACTGCTGAGGGTGTTGTACCTTCTTCAAGCGCTGCTGAGTCATCGTTATAAAACCGGATGAAGTTCAAGCCAAAACGATTTGCATGTTTGGTGGTAAATTTTTTTCGGTCCGACAAATCACTTTTCGTATTATCTGTATAGAACGCACGCATGCGCACGCAATATCGAGTATTTGTGTCCAAGTTTTTTAACCGTTTTTCTGTGGCAGTGCTCGCAATATCTTTTACACGCAAGAGTGTGGTGCATGTACTATCGAGCAAGCGAATGCGATAAAAATCTACGTTGCTTTGAGCTTCCCATTGAATAGTTGCGCGATGTTTGGTGATGGTGCTTTTATCTACCGAGGGTTTGGGAAATGTTGCGGCAGAGGAAATTGAGGGGACAACAAAGAGAGCAATCGCCCCAAGAAGAAAAAAGTGTTTTGTATGCATATGCATGTATTGTACGTCGCTGAATTGTTACACACAAGTAAAAAAAGAGAGCAGCTTATTGGGAGAGGTGCTGCTTGAACCTCTATTGGAGCAACTCAGGTGCGGCGCCAGAGCCACACCTTTTCAAGCACCCCGCCGACCGTGCGGCGCAGCGTGTACTGCGGCGCGACGATCTGACGAAATCCCAAGCGCTCGCACATGGCGAGCCCCTTGATCTGGTGCTTGCGATTTGGCCGCGCAGTCTGCGCGACCAAATGAGTTGCGCCCATCTCCCCTCTGATGAGGGGGAGCAGCTCCTGGAACATCTGCTCCGGGAGCTGCCGGTGGCGGAAGGTCGGCAGCACCGCGATGCTGCCGACATGGGCGAGGGAGGTGGGGATCTCAATCCCCTCCGTTCCCTCAAGCCCAACAAGCGTCATGAGGAGCCAACGCTCCTCATCCTGCAGCTGCCCCCACAGCAGCTGCAAAGGGCTGGCTGCCATGCAGGCCACCAAAAACCCCTCGCTGTCGACGATCCCCACCAGGATCGTCTGTGGGTCTGCGACTTCCTCGCAGACCCATTGGTAGCCTTCTTCAGGGTTGCCCCTGACCGGCCACCGTTCGGCCACGCAGACTCCGAAGAGCCTGGCGCACTGATCCCGAAGGCCGGGATCAGTGACTCTCATCACTGATTCCATGATTCCTCCGTAATCGCGCTCAGAATGACCGATTTTTTTGGTTTTGTAAAGGCCTTGACAGAGGAGAAAAGCGGGCTATACTACTCTTAGCAGTCTCATATTGAGAGTGCTAAATCTAAAGAAATGGATAAACCAGAACGACAATTTGAATTATTGAAGGTGATCGTGCAGGAGTATATCCGTGCCGCACATCCTGTCAGCTCTGCCCAGATCGCGGAGGCTCTTTCTATTGAAGTTTCGCCAGCGACAGTGCGTAACGATATGGCCGACCTCGAAGAGCAGGGTTTTATTCACCAGCCGCACACCTCTGCCGGACGCATCCCAACCGAAAAAGGGTATCAATATTACATCCAGCATTTTCTCAAACCAAAAGAGCTTGGCGAAAAACAACGCCGCGCATTGCAACAAGCTGTACATAGCGACATCAACGCACAAGAACAAAAGCTCTACAAGGTGTTGCAAGCGATCGCAGACCTTTCCAACGAAGCGGTGTTCTTCTCCACAGAAGGTGATCGCCCGCAACTGCTCGGCATGTCGCGCATCTTTCGCCAGCCGGAGTTCATGGAAGATCGCGAGCTCACGGTGCGCGTCTCCGAGGCGTTTGATCGCATGGACGACATGATGAGCGAGTTCGATAAAGTGGTGGAGAACGAACGGCGTGTGCTGATTGGCAGCAAAAATCCACTCGAAAGTGACTGCGCCGTGATCGTCACTGCCATCTCGCTGCCCGGGCAACCCCGGCGCATGGTCGGCATCTTCGGCCCGATGCGCATGGACTACGACCGCAACGTCGGCATCCTCGACACGATAGACGAAATAATGAACGAATATTATGACGAACCAAAACGACTCCTATAATCCTGAACACGACCCCGACAACATTCCGGAAGTGCTAGAACCAAATGAAGAGCCGCAAGAAGAGCCGGTGGCACTTACCAAAGAGCAAGAGTATCTGCTCGGATGGCAACGGTGCCAAGCCGACTACCAGAACCTTCAAAAAGAAACGGCGCGCAGAATCCAAGAGCACACTAAGTACGCCACAGAAGGGCTGCTCGAAGAACTTCTCCCGCTTGTTGATTACTTCAAGTTTGCGTTCAACGGCGTGCCTGAAGCTGAGAAGAGCTCGTCGTGGCTCAAAGGTGTCGAGCATATTCAAACCAACTTGCTCAACATTCTGCGCAACAACAACGTCGAGATGATGGAAGTGGTCGGGAAAGCTTTCGATGCCAACCTCCACGACGCAGTTGCAGAAGTTGAGAGCAGTAAGGAATCTGGCACGATCGTCGAAGAAGTCACACCAGGGTTTACGCTCAACGGCAAAGTGATCCGTCACGCAAAAGTAAAAGTCGCTAAATAATAAAGAAATAATTTTACATATATGGGAAAAATTTTAGGAATCGATCTTGGTACAACAAACTCCTGCGTTGCCATCCTCGAAGGTGGTCAACCAAAAGTTGTCGAAAACTCTGAAGGCGCACGTACAACTCCTTCGATCGTAGCGAAAGCAAAAAACGGCGAGCTCATCGTTGGTCAAGGCGCAAAACGCCAAGCGGTCACAAACCCAAAGAACACAATCTTCTCAGTGAAGCGTTTGATCGGTCGCCGTTGGGAAGATGCTGAAGTGCAGCGTGACGTGAAGTTGATGCCATACGAAATTGATCAAGACGGCGAACGCGTCAAAGTAAAACTTGGCGACGAATCTCTCACTCCTCAAGAAGTCTCAGCAAAAATTTTGCAGAAGCTGAAAGCTGACGCAGAACAAAAACTCGGCGAGACAATCACCGAAGCGGTCATCACTGTTCCTGCATACTTCGACGACTCACAACGCCAAGCAACTCGCGACGCTGGCAGAATTGCTGGCCTCGATGTGAAGCGCATCATCAACGAACCAACTGCAGCAGCGCTCGCATATGGTTTTGATAAAAAGAAAGAGGGCAAAATCCTCGTCTACGATTTGGGCGGCGGTACATTCGATGTCTCTGTGCTCGAAATCGGCGACGGCGCTGTTGAAGTCAAATCCACTTCAGGCGACACGCACTTGGGCGGCGACGACTTCGATCAAATTGTCATTCAATATATCATCGACGAATTCAAAAAATCCGAAGGCATCGATCTGTCCAAAGACAGCCTCGCATTGCAGCGTTTGAAATCCGCAGCAGAAAAAGCGAAGATCGAACTGTCCAACTCACAAGAGACAGAGGTCAACGAACCGTTCATTGCCAACGATCCAAACTCCGGACCAAAACATTTGGTGATGAAAATTTCACGCGCAAAACTTGAAGAACTCGTTTCAGACTTGGTGACAAAAACATTTACTCCAGTCGATCGCGCAATCGCTGACTCAGGCATTTCGAAATCTGAAATCAACGACATTATTCTCGTTGGTGGTCAGACGCGCATGCCGATGATCCAACGCAAAGTGGAAGAGTATTTTGGTAAGAAGCCAAACATCTCGGTAAACCCAGATGAAGTCGTCGCAGTCGGCGCAGCTGTGCAAGCAGGTGTGCTCCAAGGTGATGTCAAAGATGTGCTCTTGCTCGACGTGATTCCACTTTCGCTCGGCATCGAGACACTCGGCGGCGTTGCAACCAAGCTTATCGAACGCAACACCACAATCCCTACAAGCAAGTCGCAAGTGTTTTCAACTGCAGCTGACAATCAGACATCGGTTGAAATCCACATCACACAAGGTGAACGCGAACTCGCATCTGACAACAAGTCGCTCGGCAGATTTATTCTTTCAGGAATTCCAACAGCTCCACGCGGCGTTCCTCAAGTTGAAGTCACGTTCGACGTCGATGCAAATGGCATTTTGAATGTGAAAGCAAAAGACAAAGCTACAGGTAAAGAGCAATCGATTCGCATCGAAGCAAGTTCAGGCTTGTCTGAAGACGAGATCAAGCGCATGCAACACGACGCAGAAGCAAACGCAGAAAGCGATAAGAAAAAGAAAGAGCTCATCGAAGCGCGCAACCTCGCAGAAAGCATGATCTACACCACTGAGAAGGCAGTGAAAGATGTCGGCGACGGCGTTACTGAAGATGAGAAGAAAGCGGTCACTGAAAAAGTTGAAGCGCTCAAGAAGGTGAAAGACTCTGAAGACAAAGAGGGAATAGTGAAAGCAACTGAAGAGCTCTCACAAGCTGCGCAAAAAATCGGGGAAGTGATGTACAAGAAGGCGCAAGAGAAAGAGGCTGCAGAAAAAGGCGCGCAACAACCAAACGCAGAAGGCACCGGCACTGAAGAGAAGAAAGACGACGGCGTTGTTGATGCTGACTTCGAGGAGAAGAAATAAGCAATCATATTGTTCACCCCGCGAAGCGCGATAGCGCGAAGTGGGGGAAGTGATAATCATTAATACACACGAGAAAGAAAGCTTGTCATTGCGAGAAGTGCCGCAGGCACGACGAAGCAATTTCGGAATGGTTGTCATTGCGAGGAGGCCTCAAGGCCGACGTGGCAATCTCTGAGGCGTAGCCTCAGGTACTTAAATCGTTTAACACGCGGGTCTCTGCCACGTCGTTCGCGAACGACGTGGCTGGCCGCCGATGCCGCTCCTGCTAGGGAACCCGCATCGGTGCCACCCGCTAGGAATTATTGTAGAGGTGTATCTTCGTCGAGTTAAAAATCCTGTTAAATAATTATCGAATTTTTCTTAGATTGAAAAGGAGTTAAAATAATCTGCTACAATACTGGAATGGCTAAAGACTACTACAACATACTCGGTGTCGGAAAGAGCGCGTCGCAAGATGAGATAAAAAAGGCCTTTCGAAAATTGGCGCACCAACATCATCCCGATAAAGAAGGTGGTGACGTGGAGAAGTTCAAAGAGATCAACGAAGCGTACCAAATACTCTCTGATGAACAAAAACGCAAAGCGTATGACCAGTTCGGCGAAGCAGGTGTGAATGGTCAAGGTGGCTTTTCAGGTGCAGGTGGTTTTAGTTGGAGCGACTTTGCGCGACAAGCTGGATTTGGAGACGGCAACTTTCAAGGCGGTGCGAACTTTGACCTCGGCGACATCTTTTCGGATTTTTTTGGTGGAGGCGCACGCCAGGGTGGCGCTCGTCGCCGACAAGCTCGCGGCGCTGATATTCATATGGATGTCGACATCACATTTGAAGAAGCCGCATTTGGCGTAAAGAAAAACATCGAGCTGTACAAAGCGACTACCTGCTCAACATGTAACGGCAACGGTGCAAAACCTGGCACTCCTATCAAGACGTGCGAGCGTTGTCATGGTCAAGGCGCAGTCGACCACGTGCAGCGCACAGTGCTTGGCATGGTGCACACACAAACGCAGTGTCCGGAATGTCACGGCGAAGGCAAGACAGCCGAAACAACATGCGAAACGTGTCGCGGAACAGGATCTGAAAAACGCAACGTCAAAATCGAAGCCTCCATTCCTGCTGGCATCGGCGATCAACAAACACTCCGCCTCAACAATCAAGGCGAAGCAGGGGAACGCGGTGCAACGCCAGGCGATCTATACGTGACTCTCCGCGTCGGCAAACCAAAGTACAACTGGATCCGCCAAGAAGATGACATCTTAGCCCCTGTCGAACTGCCATTCACCACACTCGTGTTCGGTGGCAAGATCGCTGTACCAACACTCGACGGTGAGTTCGTGGTCAAAGTTCCTGCTGGCACTGAAGCTGGCAAAGTGTTGCGCTTAAAGGGCAAAGGGTTCTCGCATCTCCAAAGCACAGGTCGCGGCGATCACTTGGTTGAAGTGCGCGTCAAAGTCCCGAAGCACCTTGGCGGCAAAGAAAAACGGTTACTCAAAGATTTACATAAACTCTACACCGGCGAAGTTGCTGAGGAGTAAATCATTTAAACAAAAGCAACAAGCAAGATCTCGTAGTTTCGGTATGAGTATAATTTGTACTTCACATTCACTTGCTGACCATTGAATGAAATATTTCTGCGCGCACCTTCTGTTGATGGAGCCGTGCGCAGCGCCGCGGTAATTTCAGCGTGAGATAGCTCAACATTACTTCGAGCCGTCCATGTTACTCCTTCATTATCGCGTATTACATAATGCTGTTGAAACCATTTTTGCTCCCATCCGTACGCAAAACTTATTTTCTTGCTAGGCCGTAATCTCTCAAATGATGTCATATTTTGTGAGATTCAAAACTCCGATCATGTGAATCGGAGTTTTATACTTTGTCGAAATTATTTTTTCATCATGCCAGTAGTGTCTTCTCGGTCAACCATACGGTCACCACATCCACAGCCGCCGCCGCACCCACAACCGGTTTCCATCATCTCGGATTTTTCAACGCGGCATGTACAGCTGCCTTCACACCCACACCCTTTGGCATCTTCATCGCATTCGCACGAACCGTCACAACGACATCCTTCGTCATCGCAACACATCACGTCGTAGTCGTCTATCATCATGTCGTCACAGTCAGCTTCATGCGAGCCGTTGGTGATCCATTTGAAACCTACAAGCATGATCACAAGAGGGAAGAGCCATTTCCAGATTTCGGCATTCAAGAATCCATAATTGGTCATGAATAAAAATACGCCAAGAACAATGACGACGAATCCTTCAAGAAAAGGCATGACGCGGTACAAGCAGAGTGGACCGCAGTTGTGATGACCTCGCATGGTGCACATAAATGTGACTGTATTAAAATAATTATTTTAAGATGTTATGTAGGCGTATTATATCACTTTTGTTGAAAATTTACAAGCAAAGTGGTATACTTTTTCAATACAAAAAATTATTCATGAGCACATGAACTTTCTTCTGGCTCAAGCGACAGACACAACGACACAACTTGATACATCCAATCTTCTTAAAGGAATCGACTTTCAGAAGCCATCATGGGATGTGTTTGTCATTTTGTTTTTTGTCATTGGCGCCTTACTCTATGGCCTTTCATTGGGTCGCGATCGGATTATTATTATTCTCGTTTCTGTTTACATGTCACTCACTGTGGTGAAATCGTTGCCTGATGTTGTTCTGAAGTTCACTATTGGTAAAGAGTTTGCGATCCAAGTGACCGCGTTTGTTGCTTTATTCGTTGGTCTTTTTTTCCTTGTTTCTCGCTCAGCGCTCATTCGTACGCTTGGAGTCAATTCCTCAGAAGGGCGGTGGTATCAAACTATCATTTTTTCGATTCTTCATGTTGGTCTGTTGATCTCAATCACCATGTCATTTTTGCCTGCTGATGTAGTTACAAAGTTCGCACCTATTACACAATTTGTGTTCACGGCCCAATGGTCGCAATTCGCATGGATCGCAGCGCCGATACTAGCCATGATTCTTTTTGGAAGCAAGCCCGACTCGAAAGAAGAGTAAGCACGAAAATGGCGCACTGCTTGTCGTTCGCTTTCGCGCTTCTCACCGTACCACACAGTACGGCTCAGGCGCGCTCAAGCTCCACGACTTCGCATCGCACTCATTTTGGTGCTTATTAAAACTCCTTAAGATTTATGTTAAGATGTGTGTATGGGAAACCTCTCTGCAGCACAACATATTTACTTCTCCGGGATCGGCGGCATTGGCATGTCTGCACTTGCTCAGTTGTTAGCTTCCGAGGGAAAGAAAATCAGCGGCTCTGACATTGCTCGCTCTGAAATGATCGAACGACTTGAGCTTCAAGGCATTTCTGTTGGGCTTACTCAAGATGGTTCTGGAATTCGTGCTGGAATTGATTTATGTATTTTTACCAGCGCTGTTCCACCAACGCATCCTGAACGACAAGCGTGCGAGCGTCTCGGAATTCCTACGCTCAGTTACTTCGAAGCAGTTGGCGAATATGCAAAAGAGTTTGAAAACGTCATTGCCATTTCTGGCACGCATGGAAAGTCGACAACAACTGCGCTCATTGGTTTGATTCTTGCCGAAGCAGGTTTCAATCCAACGGTGATCGTTGGTACGGTCGTTTCAGAATTTCATAGCAACGCGCGCAAGGGGGCGAAAACATATTTGGTGGTTGAAGCGTGTGAGTACAAAGAGCACATGATGAACATTCATCCAAGCATGATCGTGCTCACCAACATTGAAGCCGATCACTTGGATTATTATCGGGACCTTGAACACATTACGCAGACGTTTCAAAAATACATCGATGGTTTACCGAAAAATGGTACGCTGTTTAAAAATGTGGATGACCAAGAAAGCGTTGATCTTTCCACTGATGCACGCACTGTGACGTACGGCTCCACGCGACAATGTGAATACCGCGCAACAAACATCGCAGTGAATGGAAAGACACAAACATTTTCTGTCGCTGGTGAAAACTATTCTCTCCACATTCCAGGTAAATTTAATGTGTACAATGCGACCGCAGCAATTGCCGTTAGCAGCACGCTCGACATTACGCAAAGTACAATTGACAGCGTGCTTAAAAAATTTCGTGGTGTGTGGCGCAGGTTCGAAGTGGTGGGCGACTACCATGGTGCAACTGTCATTTCTGACTACGCGCATCATCCAACTGCCGTGCACAGCACCATTAAGGCTGCTCGTCAGTTTTACCCGGGAAAGAGAGTTGTGGTTGTATTCCAACCACATCAACGTGACCGCACCATGAAGCTTTTCGACGGTTTCACACAAAGTTTTAGCGAAGCGGATTTGGTTATCATCCAAGAAATTTATGATGTCGCAGGGCGAGAAGGTGGCGAGCAGATTTCATCGCGCGATTTGGTGAAGGCTGTTGAGAAAGTGGGCAAGTATGCATTTTACACACGCGATGTTGCGCACACGCGCCAAGAGATCGATGAGTTGATCGAAAAAGATGATGTCGTGCTCATCATGGGTGCTGGTGATATTTATCATTTGGCGCAGGCGTTATGTCAGTAGAAATTCAAGAGCAGAAAATTCTTGCACCATACACGACATTCAAAATCGGAGGCCCTGCCGACTATTTTGTGATTGTGAAAACTCCTGAGGAGTGTGTTGAAGCGCTCACGTTTGCACATGAAAAAAATATTCCGTTTTTTATTCTCGGTGGCGGCTCAGATATTTTGATTGCCGACGAAGGGTATCGTGGGCTTGTGATCAAAAATGAAATGAACACTGTAAACGTAGATGAAGAGCGGGGAGTGGTGACGGCAAGTGCAGGTGTTCGGCTTGCGCAACTCATTATGCAGTCCGCTCGCGCAGGACTCTCTGGCCTCGAATACGCAATCGGCGTTCCGGCAACAGTCGGCGGCGCTGTGTGGGCCAACCTTGGCGCTCGCGGATCCCAAATGCAAGATGTTGTGCTTTCAGTTGAGGTGGTCAACACACAAACACTCGAACATAAAACACTGAGCAATGCAGAATGTAGTTTCAAGTATCGCGACTCCATTTTTAAACATGAAAAGTGGATGATTTTACAAGTGACATTCCAGTTAGTAAAACAACCAAAAGCAGAGGTGCTTGCGCGTGTGCAAGAGCTCACCAAACTCCGGAAAGACACTCAAGATGTCGGTTCGTTTTGTGCTGGGTGTGTGTTCAAAAACCCTACAGAGCAAACAGACAAAGCAGCAGCCTTTTTGATCGATAGTCTTGGTCTCAAAGGTTTTCAAATCGGTGGTGCGCAAGTGTCTTCAATTCACGCCAACTTTATTATCAACACCGGCAACGCCACCGCAAAAGATGTGATCATGTTGATTTCACTCATCAAACAAAAAGTCCGGGATAATTTAGGAGTGCAACTGATGGAGGAGATTGAATACATCGGATTTTAGTGTGCTATACTTATCAAGTACTTAACAGAAATACATATGAACATCACACTTACGGGCAAAAACATTGAAGTAACTGAAGCGATGCGTG
>JAHBAR020000033.1 GCA_018500015.2 Candidatus Kerfeldbacteria bacterium
TAATGGATTGAGCGCCAGACGCAAGAACCACCGTTGCCTCTGTTGTATCTAAGTTGCCACGGTACACGCGTCCGCCTGTAGAATCAAACGCATAAATGCTTGATCCTAAGAGAGCCATGTGCGAGACGGAAACAGAGGATGCCACAGAGGAGAATTGGATGAGCGGGGTGAGTGCGCCCAACACTTTAACGCCGTTTGCAATGAGCAACTGCTCGGTAATTTCACTCATGCGTTCACTGATACCTTGGCTGAACTCTTTGGAATCGTTTGGCACACGTTCAACAAGCGCCTTCGCCTCTTGTAATAAGGTTCTTGAGCGATTTTTATCGTACAGCATTGCTGCGCGAGCTTCATTTATTTTGCTATCAGCTTTCGAAAGTGCGGCCGCATACTCTTGTTGTTTTTCTTTGCTGATATTATTGCTCCCCTGATTAAAAATGCCGCTAAGCACAATGACACTCACAACAATAGCAATGAGTACGAACGATTTTTGTATAGTGGTGAGATGCATAAACCACTGTCCAATATTTTTGAGCACTGATTTGAAACGCATGCCAAGCGTCATGCGTGCGTTACGCGCAGTGAGACGAGGGGAGTATGTGGTAGCTTGATTTTTACGTGACGCTTTGCGGATGATAAGCAAAATAAGAGAGCGGATTCCACGTAGTAGTGAAGCGCCAACAACAACACATCCTTCAAGAACTCGTGAAGCAATCATAGCGGCTGTACTTGTACGACCCGGAGTGTGTGCGGTTTTTTGCAAAGATGATTTTACATTTGACCATAGAGAACCGGAAAGCGTTTGGCTTGTTTGATGCTCTTTTGTAAGTAGACGGGACATCGAGTCAGACTCGCGCGTTTCATGTTCCGAATCAAGCTCTTCAGATTTTTCAATATGGTTCAGTGCGGGTTGAATGACGGCGACAGGAGCTTCATCCACTGTTGGAGCAATCACTGCGCACGCAAGAGAGGTGTTTTCGGCAGCCACTAACGCATCCTCAATGTGCTTTACAATATGTTCTGCGCTCCCTTCACTGAGCACACGACGCAGCTTCTCTTGAGAAAAATAGTCGTAAATACTTTCGGTTGAGAAAAATAGTCGTGACTCACTTTGTACATCGCCAGCGACCGTATCTTGGAATACTTTTACCGGATTAATAATTTCCAATTTTGCTTTTGTGTGATTTACAAGCTCATTCAGCTTACCTTTATATAAGAGCAACGCCACAGCACTGCCAACGTGTGCGAAATAGAGATGCTCGCTCACAATGACACCAACCAGTGCATTGAATTGTTGAAGCCACTCTTCACCAACCGTGCGAGTCATTTCTTGAATTTTTTTATTTGTTTTTTGCAGCGCTACTTCAAATGCAGCTTCCGTTGAAAAATGCTCCGAAGAGTAGAGTGCGTTGTACAACTCCTCGCCAATCGTTTTCAACATGTCGTCATTACGACTGTCGTTTGATTCAATCTCCAGAACTCCAAAAAGGGTACCGAGATTTTTTTGTTCGAGTGGAGTGGGTACGGATTGTAACCAATGGATCGTTGATCGACTGGCATTCCGCGAAATAAGAACGTGCGCAAGAGAGGTGCCCATAGATAACATTATAAATATCAAAAAAAGTATACAATATATCACTCAAAATAACAATGAAACTCTGAACACCATATTTGATCGAGACTCATGCATGATGTATACTACTGTTCATGATTGAGAAACTTTTCGGCTCTCGTTCTCGTGTACGCATTTTGCAGTTATTGATGTTGCATCCCGAACAACGTTTTTATATTCGTGAGATCGCCCGCATGCTTAATGAACAAATGAACGCTGTACGCCGTGAGTTGAATAATTGCGAGAAGCTTGGGATCGTGACCGCCTCAGAACATCAACGTAAAAAATACTACTCAGTTGCCGCAAATCACAACATGATCCCTTTTTTACGCAATTTGTTGGTAACGGCGCTTTGGACATATGATGAGGCGTATATCAAGGCGCTTACTGAGGCCGGCACAGTGAGCGGACTTCTTGTTCTTGGGTTTTTTATGGGTAACCATAATGACGCTCCTGTTGACGTGTGTATCATCGGTGACATTTCTTCTGATAAGGTGCGTCCATTGGTTGAAGTGTGGGAGAAGGAGCTGCATACGCATTTGCGTTATACCATGATGGCAAAGGATGAATATGCGTACCGTCTTTCTGTTTCAGACCGTTTTTTGCACAGCATTACTCAAGCGCCGCACATAGAGCTTATTTCACCAAAATAAATATATGCCTTTAGACACACAAGATGTGAATCGTCGCATCAATACAATCTCTCAACTTGCTATCATTATTGCGATCATTGCTGTTGTTTTTCTTATTGTTCTTTATGCTGTGCTGCGCAATCAACAAGAAGAGATGCGTTCAGTAACAAACAATAACGTACATACAGAATCTATTTCCCAAACTCAATTAAGAGCATCAGATACGCAGTATGAAAATACCGTGAGCGCTCTTATACAAGAGTATGTGAATGGTACGGCATCCGCACAACAGACAGGTCTAGAGTTAGAAAAGGTTTCTGTGACTTCAGCATATAAAAGCGTTCATGCGCAATTGTCAGCACTTTTTTTTGGAGTGCTCTCTGATGAGGATAAAAAAGCGCAGCTTATTGAAATGGATCAGCAGTATAGCTGGATGATTCCGTAGCATATGATACTTGCACGACGCATCCTTCCATTTTTTGCTCCACTCGTCTTCGCGTTAGTGTTTGTCGGTTTGCTTACATCTGTCCACTTGCTTTGGTGGTGGGTGGCTATGCTTTGTTTATCCGCATGTATATGTTCCGCTTTTTTACTTCAATGGAAAATATTTACCGCGCGTTTTTTTTGGATCACCATGCCGTTGTTGGTGTTGTTGCTGACAAGCGCGGGAGTGATGGTGATGGTACCAAGCGCCTCTATTCGTATTGCATATGCATGTGTAGCTGTTGTGATGGCCGGTGTCTACATTGAAGATGTATTTATTCTTTTTTTTCAAGCACACAAGTATACTCAACTCTCTTTGCCGCAGTTTTGTATTTTTCTCAATGTATGGAGCGCGTATGGTTTGGGTTTGGTGATGTTTACAGTGCTGTTGTTACACCTCGCGCCGTTGTGGGTGTTGCTACTCTCGGCCGGTGTCTTTGGTTTGTATATCGGAGGGCACGTGTTGTGGAGTTTTGCCTTATGGAAAAAAACGCTATGGGTCATACCGCTCATTTCAGTCGCATTAGTGGTTGAGTGTACATGGGTGCTGACGCTCTTGCCGTTCTCATTTATTGTGAGCGCATTTTTGCTCTGTATTCTGGTGTATATTTTACTCACATTCATTCAGCTTATTTATCGCAATGCGTTTACGTTTGATACAGTGATGCGCCCAACAGTCATTGCTCTTGTTGGGTCAATAGCTATTTTACTCACCACTCGTTGGTTTTATTAATGTGAATTTATGAAACAAGAAGTTGTACCTACATCTCCAAAATCCACTGAGCGTCATCAACGTTCTCGAGTGTCGTCGCAAACATTTATACCCATTTTTATCGCACTTGCGTTTGGTGTGGCGGGGGGTGTTGTTGGATCTGTCTACACGCAAAATATTATTCAAAGCATTGAAGATGTCGGAAGCTCTGCATTATTTCGTTTTTCGCGCAGCTCAACGGCATCCACTTCTGCAATGTCTTCTGTGAACGAGTCTATTGCCTCTGTGTATGTAGGAGGCGATGCCTTATTTTCTCCTGACGCATTTGTTGATTATGCGGTGGTGATGTCTACAGATGGATGGTTGGTTCTTTCTGATGAACACGTACGCACAACAGATGGCCTTGTTGTGCGCTTGTATTCCGGCGCAGAGTTGCCTGTCCAAGAGGTGGTACGACGTGTTGACCTTGGTCTTGTGTATGTGCGCACAAACCGTGTTGATTTACAGCCAATCACTCTTGCACACGCTGATGTAAATGTGGGCTCTCCTGTGACTGCCTACGCCTCAACCGCAACGCGTATGATATACGCACAAGAATCGGTGAGCATGTTGCGTCCAATTCCTGAAGTCGCAAGCTCCAACAACTTTGCGCGTAGATTTTCTGTGAACGGTTCAGTAGATGCGAGCGCACCATTGTTTAATGACAACCATGAGCTCCTTGGATGGCGGCGTGTCAATGGAGAAATTATTCCCGTCTCTTGGATCGGTTCGGGTTTTGTACGCATTCATGTAGACGATGAAGAGGTTGCGGATATTGCATACACCTCGGTGAATTATGTATCGACATCTGAACGCGCGATTAAAAAATATCCGGATGCCGGCTGGTTAATTACTCAAGATGTGTTAGGTCTTCAAAAAGATGATGTTGTCACTGCTATTGATGGAGCGGCAATCAACGATGCAGATGATCTGGCAACGGCTATTGCACAACATATTCCCGGCGCTGAAATTTCGTTGACTATTATCCGCGATGGGGTGACTCAACATGTTTCTATTACGGCGTGGTAATTGACATTGTATTACCCGTTGGTATACTGTATCTACAAGATTGCTCCCACCGACGTTCCGGGAGCAATCTTTTATTTTAGACTCTGAAATGGTACAGTGTCATCGGGTATGACCATTCAACAACGGATTTTGAAAGATATTACTCATGCCATTGAGCATGCTCGGAAGTTAAAGCGTTGGACGGTGAATGGTACAATTCCAGAAGCAGATATAGTCACGTTATCGGGTGGTCATGGCGCAGATTTTTCTTCAACCATCGCATTGCAGTGTGGCCCTGTGCTTGGTATGAGCCCTCTGCACATTGCTGAGGATATAAAACACTGTTTGCAAGAAGAGTATGTGCAAGTGCAAATCGCACAACCCGGTTTTTTGTATTTTACTCTTTCTGATGCGCAATGGTTAAGTGCCATTGCCGATATTGAGCACATGGGAGAGAGGTACGGAGTTGAAAGAAAAAAGAGAGAACAGATACTCATCGAATGTATCTCAGCACCACTCACACAACCGTTGATGCTAGCACAAGCTCGGAATGTCTATGTTGCCGATGTGCTCGCGCGAGTCTTTGAACGATTAGGGTATCGGGTTATTCGAGAGTGCGTGCTGCATGATCGTGGCGCGCAAGTGGAGGTTCTTGGAGAGTCTGTGATGCGCAAGTATTTGCACGCACAAGGGATGAATGTACCGTACTCTGACGATTTGTTTCAAGGTGAGTATGTTGGAGAGCTTGCGCGCACTATGGATTTGTCGATGGTCAAACGCACCCCTCTCAATAAAATGGAGCAGGCAAAAGCGTATGTAAAAACAGAAGCACTCAAAACATTGAATGATCAACTTCATGAGCTGTGTACAGATGGCATGCATTTGTCATGTGATTCGTGGATTTTGGAAAGTGAATTGTTGAATGCTGAGAGAACAGAAAAAATTTACAAAAAATTGAAAAGCCGCGATGTCGTGTATGAAGTGCAGGGAACACAATGGGTTCGCACCTCTTCGTATGGCGATGATAAGGATCGTGAGTATGATGCGAATAGTACCGATGCCGTCTCCGCGTACGTTGAATTGCATCTTCTCCATGATCGTGGTGTTGAGCGAAAGGTACATCGCACTATCTCTTTTTTAAACGACGAGCGTCACGGATATGAAAAACGATTGAAAGCGCTCGCTCAATTGTTTGGTACAAAGATGGTGCATGACACTGTGCGTACACAGATGGTGACGTTTGTGCAGCACGGATATGATATGCGCGTCATTGGGCGCAATGGCGACGGCATTACTCTCAAAGAATACATCGACGAAGTAGGGAAAGATGCAGCACGATTTTTTTTCGTGCACTACTCGTACGATGAGCCTGTGCGCATTGATATGGATCTAATGAAAGAAAACTCCGAGCGTAATCCGTTGCATGCGTTGCGCGCTGGGTATGATCGACTCACTCAACTCCTCGCACAAGCAGAAAAAGCAGAGCAAGCTGTTGCACAGACACCGATAACTCAGAGTGAAAAAGTGTTGATGCACGTTGTTTCTCGTTTTTCATCGGTACTTGAACAGTGCGCTCGAACACTCACTGTGCATCATCTCACACAGTACGGAATTGATCTTTTGCATGTAGTCAATGAGCTTTTAAAAGAATGCGCAGAGCATCAGCCAATGCACGCGCGACATACCCAACTTTTTCGTGTGACATGCACAACATTTGAATGCCTTTTTGAAGTTCTTGGGCTACAGAAAAAATAGAGTAGGTTGATTATTTTGCTGTCTGTGGTAGGGTATTCCTGCTTCAGGAGTTTTCAAGATGCGCTACATCAAGTGGACGATCTTTGTCCCGGTTCTGATCTTTGGCCTCCTCTTCACTCTTTTTTCCGCAGGTGGGGTGCTCGCATTTAGCCTCCCGTGGAGGTTGTTCAGGAAGTTGGGGGTTGGCCCTAAAAAGAACCCGGGGTACATCTGGGTGTATGTGTACTACTGGTGGTTGAGGGTTACCCTCTTCTGTCTGGGCGTCACTGTGCGAATTCGTGCGCCCGTCAATATTCCCGCTGGCGCGATCAGCATCCTGGGTGACCACGGGGCAACTCTGCCTCTTCTGCTTCAGGCCCTGCACGCTGCGGTGTACTTTCCTTTGCGCGCCAAAATCACAATCAAGGCGCAGCACATGAAGAATCCGATCGGCATCGGTCTATGCGCCATGGATGTCGGAATGCCGTTGCAGCGAGAAGATCGCGGTATGTCAGTTGGTGTGATTAGTCGTGAGGTTACTGAGCCCTGCACTGGGCTCATCTTCGTGACTGGGACACGTCCGACGATCAAGAACATCGCGGACGGACGCGCCGCCCTAAAAGAGATGGGCTACGAAGGTGTCGAGAAACTCGAGCATACCCCGGCACCACGTCCGAAAGGTTCGTGGGCTATGCTGCAAACCCAGCGGGCGGAGACGGTGTATCTGCAACTGGTTGCCAGCTCTGTCGACGATAAGGGCGGTCTTAGCGCTCTGGTCGATCTGATGTTCGGAGGCGCCATCTTCGTCACATATGAGAAGATGACCGTTCAACGCTCGGATTTTCAAGAGTTTGCGAACACCTTGGTGCGCTACTGGCTGAAGAGGGTCAATCCCTGGATCGGCGAGAAGCGTGCCTTCTGGGGAAGCCTCTCGCCTAGTCAGCGGCGGGAGGAGCTCTTCAAGTCCCTGCGTACGATCCTTCGGGGGTAGGTCGTACGCGTCGTTTTTTTATAGCGACTTTTATATCGAACGAATCGCGTTTTTTATTTTCTCGACCCAATCAGTGCCAAGTTCATCGATTGTTGCGCGCACTTTATACTCACCAGCATTTTTGGTGTACACCAATTCCCATGGCTCTCTCAGATGAGTGAGTGGCGCTTGAGCAGTGAGTGTGATGCGTGCGGTTTTAAGCTGGTTGTGACTGCTTGGGTAAAGAGTGTTAATGGAAAGCAGCGAAGACCTGCTTGCGAGTAATTTGATTTCAAGAAGATCGAATAATCTAGCAAACTCTTCGGGCAAATGATTGTATCGCGCCGCACGAGAGCGCAGATCGTCGACATCCGCGATGTTCGCAAGCTCTTGATAGAGCACGATGCGCTCTTCTTGCGATGGATACAGCGTCTCAGGAATACGCGCGCTAAAGGGAAGATCAATTGGAATGTCGCGTTGCACAGGCTCTGGATTGCCTTCGAGTTCCGCAACCGCTTGATTAAGCAAGCGTCCATACAAATTCAAACCAATTTTCACAGCGTGCCCGTGCTGATCTTTGCCGAGAATATTTCCAACGCCGCGAATTTCCATATCTCTGAGTGCAAGTTCAAACCCAGCGCCGAGCATGTGCGATTCTTGGAGCGCGGTCATGCGTTTCATCGCATCTTCGTCGAGTTGGTGTTCGGAATAGAGTAGGAGAGCATACCCTTGAATGGTAGAGCGTCCTACGCGCCCCTTGAGTTGGTAGAGCTCTGCGAGCCCAAAGTGCGTTGCGTGTTCGACGATGATAGTATTTGCCCTTGGAATATCCAAACCGTTTTCAACGATAGTGGTTGCAAGAAGCAAATCAATCTCGCCTGTGTCAAAATCATGCATCACTTGTGCAAGATTTTTTTCATCCATTTGTCCGTGTGCTATGCCTATACGCATGTCAGGAAACAACTCTTGCAGAGTTTGTTTTTTGAGTTCGATGCCTTGTACTCGGTTGTAAATGTAGTAGAGCTGACCAGAGCGATCGAGTTCGCGTTGAATTGCATTTTTTACAAGGGCGGTATCAAAACGTTCAATGCGCAAGTCGATAGTTTTACGCTCGCGCGGAGCTGTAAGAATTGTGGAGATGTCGCGAATGCCTGAGAGCGAGAGATTGAGCGTGCGCGGGATTGGTGTTGCGGTCATGGTAAGCACATGCGCGTGTGCGCGATGATGTTGCAAACCTTCTTTTGCTTTGACACCAAACCGCTGCTCTTCATCGATGACGATCACGCCAAGAGAATGCCAATGAACATCTTTAGAAAGAAGGCGGTGCGTGCCAATGACAATGTCGACGGTTCCGTTGCGTATACCTTCCAGCGTGACCTTTTGTTCCTTAGGCGATTGGAAGCGAGAGAGTGCCGCGACCCGAATACCAAAAGTATTCAAGCGCTCAGTAAATGTATCGAAATGCTGCTGAGCGAGCACGGTCGTAGGAGCCAAGATCGCAACCTGTTGATGATGGAACGCCGCTCGGAATGCAAGACGAAGTGCGATCTCTGTTTTGCCAAAGCCAACATCGCCGCACAGGAGTCGGTCCATGGGGAGTTGCTTTTCGCAATCTGAAAAGACATCGGCAAGGGCAGTTGTTTGATCTTGTGTGAGCTCGAATTCACACAATGCGTTCAGTCGCTCTTCTTCATCAACAGGGGAGAGGACTGGCGCTTGAGCGATAGATCTTCGAGCGTAGGTGTGCAATAAATCGCGCGCCATGTCGAGCGCTTGTGCTTTGACGCGCGCCACAACTTCGTGCCAGGACGCATCTGACAAGCGCGAAATTTTTGGATGCGGATCACCAACGTAGGTGTCGAGGTAATCGGCGAGTTCAACAGGCACGTACACTTTGTCGCCCTGTGCGTATTCCATGACAAAGTACTCATGCATGATGTCGTTAACTGGCATCTGTGTCATTCCAATGAATTTTCCAATGCCATGAAAAATATGCACTGCATGATCACCGGGTTTAAGCGTCATGAGCACCGCAACCTTTTTCTTTTTTGTTTTACGTTGCTCTGATGATGCGCTACCGATGCTGTGATCAGTCAAAATGATTGTGTTCTGTTCGCGATCAATAACTCCTTCGTTTGCAGTTTCTACATTGATAACAATGGGTTTAAGTGAGCCGAGCGTGCCTACTAAGCGGTCGGGATGTTGGCTTACTACAATGTGCGTAGTGAACTGATGAGCAATTTTTAGGAGCTCTGGAACGCGATGCTGATAGGATGCGAGCCTTTCTAGTTTTGCTCCCTCAGAAGTAAAAAGCGGAGTCACATCGATGTGTTGAAGTAGAGTTTCAATATGCGTGTTCCATGTAAGCACGCGAGTGTCTCGTGGAAGAAGATCGAGAAGTGTGCACGTTCCGGTGAGTATTTTTGGAAATAGAGTGAGAGTGCTCACTGTCTCAAGTCGCGTACCTGTTGCGAGATCAAAAGCGTACATATCTTGCACAACATCGTCTTCGCACACTATGCGTACTGGAATTTCGATGTACACATCGAATACCGACCCGCGACTTGCGAAACTCCACTCCGTGTCAGCTTGCGTATTGCGCTCATAGTCGTTGCGCACACACCATGATGCGAGTTCTGTGAGTATAAGCTTATCACCAACGCGAAGCGTGCGAGTTTTTTTACCCGCTTCGGAAATGGTTGGAAGGGTTGCCTCTTGAGCAAAGGCAGAATGGGTGAGTATGATCTCTCCTGCGCTCAAGTTCCCGACGCGAAAGATGTCTTGAGAGGAGGATGTAAAAGGAAAAATATGATTACACCCAAAGCCTTTGAGCAGTTCATAGAGCTTTTCAACATCTTTTATATGATCACAAATGATGTTCAATGGGAATTGACCTTTTGTTTTTGAAATCGAGATAGCATAAGCCAGCGCCAAAAGGTTTGGGACCCCTCCGCGCTTTGCGTACCGTTCTGTCGTATCTAAAATATCCATTGCCATACGGCAAACAATAGTCTACATGAACTTTTTCCTTTGTGCTATGGTTATTGCATGGAGACCAATGACACCTCAATTCCATTGCCAGAGCGTTTACGACCGCAGACTTTTGATGAATATGTTGGTCAAACGCATATTGTTGGTGCAGATGCGCTGTTAAAAACAGTGTTGCGCAGTGGAAGCGTGCCATCGATGATTCTCTGGGGTCCGCCGGGTTCTGGAAAAACAACACTCGCTCATTTGCTGGCAAAACAGGTGAAGGCTGAATGCGTGCAGATGTCGGCGATTTCTTCGGGTAAACAAGAACTCACCAAAGTCATTGCTGATGCGAAACAACGCAAAGAATTTTTTAAACAGAACACCATTCTTTTCGTTGATGAAATTCATCGATGGAATAAAGCGCAGCAAGACGCGCTCCTCAGCGCAGTTGAAAAAGGGGTAATTACATTCATTGGCGCGACAACAGAAAATCCATCGTTTGAAGTAAACAACGCGCTACTTTCACGATGCCAAGTCATTGTGCTGAAAAGTTTGACTGAAAAAGAACTCGATGTCATTGCGCGCCGAGCAGAAAAAACAATCAATTTCACATTGCCTGATGATGTGCGCTCTCATGTTGTTGGGCTGAGCAATGGTGATGCCCGTGTGATGCTGAATATGGTTGATGTGCTTTCAAAAGCGACCATCAAACTCACCCTTGAAAATGTGCGTACGCTGTTACAAAAAACATTGCAGTATGATCGGCATGCTGAAGAGCATTACAATACAATTTCAGCGCTCCACAAATCGATGCGTGCTTCTGATCCAACAGCGAGCGTGTATTGGCTCGCACGGATGCTTGAAGCTGGTGAAGATCCGCTGTACGTTGCTCGTCGTGTCATTCGTTTTGCTTCAGAAGATATTGGTAATGCAAAACCAAACGCACTTGTACTCGCGGTTGCGGCATATCAAGCGTGCCATATGCTTGGCATGCCTGAGTGCAATTTGGCGCTCACGCAAGCGGTGGAATATTGCGCCTCAGCTCCAAAGTCTCGCGCAATGGATACTGCGTATGTGCGAGCCAAAAAAGATATTATCGATCGACCTCAAGGGGCAATTCCGATGCACTTGCGCAATGCTCCAACACAGCTCATGAAAGAGCTCGGATACGGAAAACGAGAGCAAGACAGCAATATGCCTCAAGGATTAGAAGACAGAAATTATTTTTCCGACTGAACAGTGATATCGCGATGTGTTTGCGGGTTGAGGCCGCGGACAACAATATCTCTAATTGCTTCTTCAGCAGCCTGTAGAATTTCAGGAAGTACTTTTTCTTCATCAGCAGTAAATGGTGCAAGTACGTAGTCAGCCGCATCCCACTGCTCAGGCATCATTCCAACGCCAATTTTGATGCGAGGGAACTCCTTACTGCCGAGGCGTTCGATGATCGACTTGATGCCGTTGTGTCCTGCATCAGATCCGCTTGAACGCAAGCGCAGAGTGCCAAAAGGAATTTCTTTGTCGTCATAAATGACTACAATACGCTCAACTGGAATATCATAGAAATGCGCGAGTGGCTGCACAGCGTCACCAGAATCATTCATGTAGGTGAGTGGTTTGCAGTAGATGATGTTATCGCGTTTTGTAACTAACGCATTGAATTTTTTTTCTTCACGAAAATCTGAAGCAAGAGCGTCAAGAATACGAAAGCCCACGTTGTGACGTGTACGGTCGTATTTTTTTTCTGGATTACCTAAGCCCACGATGAGCCAAAGATTGTGCATAGATTATTGATCGATCTCGATAATAATTTTGACGCCATCAAAATCAAAACGTTCGCGAAGTTCGCGTTCCAAAATATCTGGAATTGCGCGTGGTACATCTTTTGGCTTATTCACTTGCAAATAGAAGTGTGGAGGAGCAGTACGTGTTTGCTCAAAGCGGAAGAAACGGACATTTGGTGCTTTGTGTTTGCGTACGTTGGTTTTTTTTGGTTTGTATAAATTTTGCGCATACTCACGCAGTGGCTCGAGCTCTTCAATAGTGAGTTTGCGATTATAGTTTTCAAGAACGTTTCCAACCAAATCAAGGGTATCTGTAACGCGCACATGTTCTTTTGCTGAGATGAAAATCATTGGTGCCCATGCAAGATAGGGAAGCGAGTTGTGAAAATAACGAATGAAGTCGTTGATCGTGTTGGAATCTTTTTCTGGAATCACATCCCATTTGTTGACGACAATGATGAGTGCTTTGTTGTGCTCTGAAATAATTTGTGCAATTTTTTTATCTTGTGCTGCGATTGATTTTTGCGCTTCAACAACAAACAACACCACGTCAGCACGTTCGATAGCGCGGAGTGAAGCATCGACGCTTTGTTTTTCAATCAAGCCTAAGCGCTTATCGCCCCATTTGTGTCCAACCTTTGCTTGCTTACGAATGCCGGCAGTGTCAATGAGCATATAGTGCTTGCCTTCGTAATCATATTGAATATCGTTGGCATCACGAGTGGTGTGAGCAGCATCGGCAACGATCACGCGATCTTCACCAAGAATGCTGTTGATGAGAGAAGATTTGCCTACATTTGGACGGCCGACGATTGCAATTTTTTTACGCTTTACATCGCGCTCTGCAGTCTGTTCGAGTGGAAGATACTGAAAGAGTGCGTCCAAGATGTCTCCTGTACCTCTTCCGGAAACCGCAGACATAATGTGTGTTTCTTTGATGCCAAGAGAGTAGATGTTTTGATCCATCTGTGCTGCTTTTGTGTTACCGTCGATTTTGTTGACGCCAAGCACAATTGGTTTGCCAGCTTTTTGATATTGCGCGAGGAGTTTGCGTTCTTGTGGCAGTACGCCAGTGAGGCCGTCGATCACAAACAAAATAACATCCGCCTCTTTAATAGCGCGCTGAGCAGCTTCCACAACGCGTTTTTCGAGTTGTTCATCTTTTTCCACGTCCATGCCACCGGTGTCGACAAGAAGGCATTCGCGTCCGCGCCAGAATATGCTTCCGTATTTGAGGTCGCGCGTGGTTCCCGGGAACGACGAAATAATAGCGTCCTCAGTATGTGTGAGCTTGTTGAACAAGGTTGATTTGCCGACATTCATGCGGCCGACGATTGCGATACACGGAAGTTTCATACTCGTTATTGTGCCAGATGTTGCTGGTCTTTACCAAGGATTACCACAATATCCGTGGTTTCGTCCAGTATGGAGGTATCAACGATGTTTGGATTGAGGTCAGTTGAGCTGCGGATTGTTGTGCTTGTTGGCAGTGTTGCGGGGGTACTAGTGACACCAAGCAACGTTTCAAGAGCGGTGAGTGCTGCCGAAACTTCACCGTTGGAAAGATCATAAATGCGCGTTGTAGTTTGAGTCCTGTCAATCGCATTTCCAATAGCGACGTTTGTCATGCCTAGCGCTTCTAAGCGTGTTTGAGCTGTGCCCGCAAGCCCAGTGATACCAGCGCCATTTTGAACAACAATGCGCGTTGCGCTCAGCGAAACCCAAGTGCCTTCGTTTGTCTGCGTTGCGGAGTCTGTATCATGTATTGTTTCTTCCACGACAGGATTGATCGCTGCCTGAATCACTGCTTGAATTTCGGAGTAGTCGGCGAGCCCTGCTCTTGGCTCAAGATAAAATGCACCGGTGGTTGTCGAGTGTTCGTTGATAAGCACACTCTCTTCAGAATCTGCGTCAAGAATAACATTGACTATGTCATCTTGTTTCACTTCTTTGACAAGATCTCCAATGCGTAGCATTTCCCACACCTCCATATCTGTGGTGGCGTGCTTGCCGACAGCTGTCAGTATGTTGGTGATAGCTGTTGGATTAAGAAGTGTTCCGACAGTAAATATTTTTTCTTTAAATGCTTGAATCACATCTTGTTGTCGTGCTGCGCGTGCAAAATCGCCGGCCTCTGTCTGATCATACCCTAACGGTACTTTACGAATACGAGCGTACATGAGCGCTATATATCCATCCATGTGTTGCTCACCAGCAGAAAATGTGACACGGCAGTAGTATCCATCATCCAGAAGGTCTGTATTCAGAGCAGGGCACGGACTCTCTAGTTGGTCGACACCATAATGGCCGGTGAAGGCGCGCTCAACGTTGACCTCAATTCCACCAACAGCATCAATAACATCTGTGAAGCCGTCAAAATCAATCTCTGCGTAATAATGAACCTCAAGCCCAGTAAGCATGGTGATAATCTTTTTTTCCATTTCTATATCGCCGTGCACAAGTACGCTGTTGATTTTGAGATAGTCTGCGGTTGCTAGATTTTCCGGTGGAATAGGAACAACCAGATCGCGAGGAATAGAAATGAGCGTCACTTTTTTCGTCGACGGCTGAACAGAGGCGACCATGATAGTGTCGGTGAGTGTGCCGCCCGGATAGTTCGCGCCACCTTTGCCTAACAGTAAGATGTTAATGCGGTCATCCTCCTCACCGTTGACCTTTTGAATGTTGGGAGCAATAATGCGTGCAATTTGTTCGATCGCTGAATGCTGAGAGTCTTTATTCGTAATCGAGTGTGTGATTATTGAATAGAGCGAATACCCATATGCCGCACCGCCGCATATAAACAGTAGGAGAGCTGCAAAAATACTCCATCGCACCCAATGACGTTTGCGTTGAGGAGTTGGTTGTTCTGCAACCTCCTCAACTGTAGGTGCATTGATGATGGGCGGTTCGTTGACAATGGCTTCCTCAACCAGTGTGTACTCTGAGATGTCACGATCTTGATCGGTGATTGGCGTTTGTTCTTTTGTATTTTTTTTTGAAGAGAGTTTTGTCACTCGTGGGGTGGTACGTTTTGGCATAACTGACACAGTATAGCTGAGCATTTTTGTTTTGAATAGTCATTGACAAAAAAATAAAAAAGTGGGATAGTACACGCAACTTTTTAGTAAACAAATACGACTATGGCTTCGCCCATGCACCAACTTATCAACGGTAACATCTTCGTTGAACTTGGACTCACCTCACTCAGCGACGGTGAAAAAGCGGATATGCTTGAACAAATTAACGACGTTGTGCTCAAGCGCGTGATGTTGCGGGTCATTGAGCTCATTTCAGATGAGCAAGCGCAAGCACTCGGAATGCTCCCTACAGATGAAGACAAGCTCAACTACATTTTGAAGGCGGTGCCAAATTTTGGAGAGCTTGTTGAAGATGAAATTCAAAAAATGAAACACGAAATCGCAGCAGCCTCACTCGTTTCTTAAGACACATATATGGAGCAAGCGTTAACTACAGCACCTGAAGATCTCAAAACAGCGGAGATTCGTCAAAAAATTCTCGCAGCACAGCAAGAGCTTGAGCACAAGCTGGCAAAATGTTCTGAAGAGCAAAAGTTGGTTCTAAAAGCTGTGCGCGAACGCGCCCGCCTTCACCACATTAACCAAGCTCGTGTACACATTCAATCTTTTAGTTCACATGTATGACCGCATTACCATCACAATCACCACTCGCAGATCTCCCTCGAGCCAAGAGTCGTGTAGAGCGACCTGAGCCGCAGCCAGTTACCCCACTCGAAGGTATAGATGGTAACGGCCCTGCGCTTCGCGCTGTGTTGGCAGAAAAAGGAAAAAAAGCGACTGAGGCTGGTGCGGTTTTGCGTGGGCGAGGAGAGCAAGTACGCAAAGAGGCTGGCCCTGTTGGTTTACAGCCTGCTGAAGAAGCACGATTAAGACATGCAGACCAAGAGATTGAAACTTCTCTTGTAGAATTTTTGCAGCAACTTGATGCTGCTCGTCAAGAAATTGATCGTCTCGAAGAGAACGCTCGTTTTTCAAAAAGTCTTGCAGGAAAGCTCGACAACACTCAAGAAGCTCGCGAACGTAGACGAGAGAGCACCCCTGCATTGTTAGAGAAAGCGCGAAAAGCCTATGCGGATTTATTGCGTGCATCCAGAAGTACAGAGGCAGGTCGTAAGGCACGTCGCATTCATGAGGCTCGTGTAAAATTCGCGCAACTTGAAGCGACATTAAAAGGTGGGCACATCACAGATGCACAAGCTGAGCAATTGTTGAAGAAAAAAACAGATTCAGGTCGCGCGTTGAGTCGCCATGATGCTGTGCGTGCAGAGTTTCTTGATGCAAGAGCTGAGTATGTTCAGCTTCGTGCCGAAATCATTGGGGCCCATGTCGCAGGATTTTTACATGAGCAAGGCGCGCTTGCAGATGCACGGGCATTGGAAGTTGCTCGCGCGAGGCGTGGCGATGCATTGGAAGCTCACGTGCGCACACCGCACACAACAACAGCCCTTGAGCAGGTTGCCGGCACTGTAGAAACTGGGTGTGTTGCCGTGTATACATTATGGCGAACATTTCGTGAAGCTTCAGTGAGCAAATTTTTGGGTAAAGGTGATTCCCGTCCGCTTCGTGTGGCTATACAAGATGAGATGGTTGGTGCAGCGCCATTGCATGCCGGCGGAGAAGCTGGCGCAGTACGTATCCCTCGTCGCGTAGGAGATGTGGTGGCTGCTCTGCGTTCATCAGATGCATTGCCAACGAGCGCAGAGGAGTATGCACAGATGCCGCGTGCTGATATTGAAGCTCTGCATCAAGAGGCGTATGCTCGTGCTATTGTGAATGGCAAAAAACCGGAAGAGGTGCCTGGGTATGCACAGCTCAAAGTTGCGCTTGCTCGTCACAACAAAGACAGGGCAGCACTACTCGTTGACACTGTTGAAGGCAAAGAAGGCGCAGCTCGCTATAACGCTCTTTTGCACGGTGTCAAAGATATTGTCGTTTCAACAGATGCTGTATGGGAGGCTGCTCAATCTCAACCACATACAGCTCGACGCTTTCCAAGTGTTGCTGCGGCCATGGTTGGTGTTGCATTGGCTTTTGGTTCTGCCCCTGAGTTTGCTCATGCGCAAGATGCTCGGCCAGCAGCCGAAGCTGAAGCTGAGCCTAAGAGAGATGTTACTATCACCGTTGAAGATATACGTTTTGTATACGAATCCGGTGCTTCTGAGTCAGAAGTAACGAGACTACTTTATGCTGCTATTGTAGACAGCTTACCTGAGAGTGGTGACTATCATACGGTAGGTTTTGCAAACACGACGATATGGCTTGATGTGCATGCTGAAAACATTACAGTACATTACCCCGGAGGGGCACCAGTTTCTCTTGGGACAATTGATGAGCCAGATCTTGATGCGTATGCCGACCTCTCTACTGAAATTGGAAAAATGTTTCGTCGTTACTCGGATGTCACTCTAACGCCAGAGCCTGAGGAGTCAGCAGATGATACTCTAGTGGCAGACTCTTCCGCATCTACTGAAATGCCATCAGGACTGTCGTGGGCAGAACGTCTAGCGTGGGTAAAGGCACATGAAGGAGATGCAGCTCCAAAAACTGCATTTCAACAACGTTTTGAAGCGGAGAAGACGCGTGCAGAGTCAGGTATTGAGCCTCCAAAAACCGAATTTCAGAAACGTTTGGAAGCAAACAGAGCAGCTGCAGAAGCTGGCATTGAACCACCAAAAACTCCATTTCAACAACGCTTTGAAGCGGCAAAAGCTGCGGCAGGTGCAACAGCTCCGTCAGAGACAGCAAGAGCAGTCTCTCCAGATGCACCAACCGAAGTTGTCTGGCATCGCGTTGATCATGCAACACCAACCGGATTATTTGCCAAAGAAGAACGAAAAGCAGCTCGTGCTGTTGGTAAGAAAAGTGTCGCAGAGGTTGTTCGAACTATTGATGATGCGGTCACCTTTGATTTAGATGTGCGCTCTCCAAGGGAGCGTGCGGAAGCTCAGGGTGAAAAGGCTGGCTCACGTGTTGAGCATTACAAGCGCGCTGAAGCCGCCGATGCTGTGTGGCAAGAGCCCGCAACGCTTACTCCTGAGCGCAAAGCTGACGCACATGTTGAAATTTTGGATGGCACACTGCACTTGCCAAACGGCATGGAAGTGCATTTTTACTCCGGTCGCGGCACAACAGGGCATCTTGATGTTACCGTCGCCAGAGCCATGCCTCCCGACACAGCTTTGAAGGCAGTGCTTGGTGCTGATTATAAAAGTGTGATCTCAGGCTTAGTAAGCAAGTATCGTCAAGAGTCTGTGGATAGGAATAAAGCGATTCTGGAGATTGAGTTCCATGCAGTGCGTTTAGCGCAGCTACTTGAAGTTCGAGATTATATGGTTGCTGTTGGGCTTTCTGACACAAAAGAGTTTCGGTACCTACGAAGTGAAATTGAATCCGTAGCTGAAAAAGTAGGTAAATATGGTCACGTGGTGTATGATGACCCGGAGTATGGACAACCCTCAAAAGAGCAGAAGAGTGATTACTTTATTGAGTGGGGAACACCGCGTCTTCGTGTAGTCCCTGAGCCATTGCCGGGTAAAGAAGAGTAATTCCATGCGGATGCACAATCTCCTTGAGGGATTAAATACACAGCAACGTCAAGCCGTTGAGCATACCGACGGTCCGCTGATGATTATTGCTGGTGCGGGCACAGGGAAGACTACGGTTATCACGCGTCGCATTGCATCCTTAATTGAGCGCGGTCTTGCGCAGCCTCATGAAATTTTAGCATTGACATTCACAGAGAAGGCGGCCGCAGAAATGGAAGAGCGCGTTGAGGCCCTCTTGCCAATTTCAACACTGGATTTTTGGATATCCACATTTCATGGTTTTGGTGAACGCATGTTGAAAGACCATGCCATTGATATTGGTCTGCCAAATGATTTTCGTCTACTTGCCGATACTGAGCAGTTGCTACTCTTGCGTGAGCACATCGATGATTTTGATCTTGAGTATTATCGTCCAAAAGGCAACCCAACAAAATTCGTTTCAGCATTGATTGCACATTTTTCGCGATTAAAAGATGAGGATATTACTCCGCGTCAGTATCGCGAGTATGCAGAAAGTTTGCGCTTGGACAACGATAGTGAGCTTGAGTCACGGTATGCGGCGTTGAATATCGATGAACAGGCGCGATTGGATGAAGCGCGTCGTATACACGAGCTGTCGACAGCGTATGCACAGTATCAAGAGTTATTACGCAATGAACATGCGCTTGATTTTGGCGATTTGATTGTTGAAACTATGCATCTGTTTCAACAGCGGCCGGCACTGCTGAAAAAATATCGGGAGCAATTTAAGTATATTCTTGTTGATGAATTTCAGGATACGAATATTGCGCAATACGAATTGATTAAAATGCTCGCAGCCCCTCATAACAATCTTACTATTGTGGCTGATGACGACCAAGCGATTTATAGCTTCCGCGGCGCTTCGATGAGCAATATTTTGCACTTTAAAAAAGAGTATCCGCAAGCGCAAGAAATTTCACTCACGCAGAATTACCGCTCGCAGCAAGAAATCTTGGATCTTGCCTATGCGGTCATCACGCACAACAATCCATATCGGCTTGAGGATACATTGAAGATCGATAAAAAATTGCACGCACAAGTGTCTGGTCGCGCTTCTATAGAGCACATCCATGCGCAGACTGTTGATGGCGAAGCTAAGTTGGTTGCAGATAAGATTGTAGAACTCAAGAAAAAAGATCCAGAGCTTCAATGGAATGATTTTGCGATTTTAGTGCGTGCAAATGATCATGCACAGACAGTTATTCCATTTTTGGATCGCATGCATATCCCATATCAATTTTTAGCTTCTTCAGGATTGTTTAGCAAGCCGATTATTCTCGATATTATTTCTGCACTCAAACTCATCGACAATATTCATGAATCACGTGCATTGTATCGCACGCTCACTTCACCTGTGTGGAATATTGCTCCCGAAGATGTGATGAAGTTGCTCAATCATACGCACTCAAATACAGAGTCGCTCTATGAAGCGTGTATGAATGCGCGCGTAATTTCGGGAATGAAAGAAGAGAGTTGCGTTCAGATTGAAAAATTACTTGGCGTTATTGCAGAGCTTTCGCAAGCAGCGCGTGTGCAAACGGCAGGAGAGATCGTGTTGCTGTATTTGGAAAAGTCAACGTATTTGCGTTTTATTGCTCAAGCAAAAGAGCAAATCGCTACAGAGCTGACACTGTATATTCACCAATTGTATTCCTACATTGAACAATTTGAGCGCGCTCAAGCTGAGAAGACAGTTCATAACTTTGTGCGCGAACTCCAGATGATGATTGATGCTGGTGAAGAGGGAAGGCTCAAGCCGGACTTTGAAGATGGTCCAGAAGCGGTAAAAATGATGACCGTTCATTCGTCGAAAGGTTTGGAGTTTGAGTATGTGTTCATTATGAATTTGGTGGATAAACGATTTCCATCTATTGGACGACGTGAGGCTATTCCGGTTCCGGATGCGCTTATTAAAGATGAGGTGCCGGAAGGTGATTGGCATCTTCAAGAGGAGCGTCGTTTATTTTATGTAGCACTCACACGCGCTCGCACTGGTGTGTACCTGACGAGCGCAGAAGATTACGGCGGCGCACGCAAGAAAAAATTATCACTCTTTTTGGGTGAGGCAGGTTTTGATAAAACGCCTGCCGTGCCAACAGGCGACACATTGCTTGGAGTCAAAAAACCAGAGTCGATCGTGGCGCTCCAAAATGATCTGAAGCACGCGCCTCGAGTGTTCAGCTTTACACAACTCAAAGCGTACGAAACATGCCCGTGGCAATACCGTTTTTCGTTTGTGCTCAAAGTGCCAGTGCCGGGCAAACACAGCTTCTCGTTTGGAAAGTCGATGCACGCAGCACTCTATGAATTTTTCCGTCGCATCAAAGAAGATGCGGAGTTGAAGCAAAGCGGGTTGTTTGGCGGCGCACAATCAACAGCGCGTCAGCACACACTCGATGAGCTCCTCGAAATTTATGAAGAAAAGTGGTTGCCACACTGGTATCAATCCAAGCGTCAGCGTGATGAGTATTTTCAAAAGGGCAAAGAGGCACTCACGGCGTTTTATGATCTGCATAAAAAATCTTGGCCACAGATTGCATTCTTAGAAAAAAGTTTTCAGGTGAAAGTTGGAAACGTGCTGTTGAAGGGTGCTATTGATCGTGTCGATCACACTTCTGAAGGTGCTGAGATTATAGATTACAAAACAGGAAATTTTCCAAAAACCGGTAAAAAAGATGTAGAGCAACTCTATGTGTATGCTCTTGCGTTGCGCGAAGTATTCAAGATGGAGCCAGTAAAACTCACCTATTATTTCATTGAAGAAAATAAAACCATTACTACTGATGTTGACCCTGCAGAGCTTTTGGAGGTGACAGAGTGGGTGAATACCCTTGCTGAAAAAATTCTCGCTGGACATTTTAAACCAACCCCTGGGATGCACTGTAAATTCTGCGATTATCGCGATATTTGCGAATTTCGCGCTTAGTGTGAGTCAATAAATGGCGCACTGCTTGTCGTTCGCTTTCGCGCTTCTCACCGTACCGTCGCAGTACGGCTCGGGCGCGCTCAAGCTCCACGACTTCGCATTGCACTCATTTCTTGACTCACTGTAGTCCATAGGTTAGTCTTCTTTCATATGTTGCGTAAAATTGCAGTGTGCCAGAATACAGTGTGTCAAAATAAGGGCTCAAAAATGGTGCTCAATCGTTTTCAATCTTTGCTGAAGGAGCGCTACGCAGACAAGTATCCAAACTTGCACATCGTCGCGTGGGATTGTATGGGTGATTGCGAAATGGGCCCTGTCGTAAAAGTAAATGATTCGACACTGTTGCGTTTAGTAGATCAAGACACTGTGGATAAGCTCATGGCAGATCCAGAAACAGTGATTGGTCAAGTGATGCATGTGCTTGAGCAAGATAGAGAAACCTTTGAGCGCATTGTCTCTGGCGATCTCTACTAAAATCCTGTACATAAGGGTTTTTTACATCTTGCGGAAATTTTTTGATACGTTACAATGCACGTAGTTCTTTCACATTTCTGTATTATTTTGTTTAATAAGTTACAACATATACAGTATGACGTATTCACCTGAGGAGGTGTCACGAGTTTTTTCTTTGTGCAACGAGCGCAAGATAGAAATGGTTGATGTGAAGTTTACAGATCTTGAAGGTCGCTGGCGCTCAGTGACCCTCACGATGTCTCAATTTACGCCAGAGGTATTTACAAAAGGTGTCGCATTTGATGGCTCAAGCATTCCGGGATTTCAAACGATTGTTGAAAGTGACTTAGTAATGATTCCTGCACCTTCAACTGCGTTTGTTGATCCGTTTACAATAGTGCCAACGCTTTCCATCTGTGCTGACCCGATGGATCCTGTGACAGGTACATTACAAGAGTATTCCACAAATCCTCGTTTTATTGCCCGCAAAGCATTGGACTATTTGAAGTCTACAGGTATTGCAGACACTATGTATGTGGGGCCTGAGATCGAATTTTTTATTTTTGATGATGTGCGGTACAGTTCCGGCGATCGTCAATCTGGATATAGCGTCGATTCAGATGAGGGCGCATGGAATACATCGCAAAAGAAAGAAGAGGGGAATGCATTACATCGTGTTCCAAATCAGCGTGGATATTTTACTGCGACTCCCTTTGACATGTACCACAACATGCGCGACGAAATGGTAAAAGAGCTTCAAAATGCAGGAGTTGTTGTTGAGCGTCATCATCATGAGGTGGGTGGTCCGGGTCAGGCAGAGATCAACATTCGTTTTCAAGAGATGCTCACACAAGCAGATCAGGTCATGTTGTATAAATATATCGTGCGCAATGTTGCGGCGCGCCATGGAAAGAGTGTCACCTTTATGCCAAAGCCACTGTTTGCACACAATGGTTCTGGAATGCACTGTCATCAGTCGTTGTGGAAAGAGGGTAAGCCGCTGTTTTATGATGCAGCAGGGTATGCGGGCTTAAGCGAGCTTGGTCGCTACTACGTTGGCGGTATACTTGCACACGCTCGTTCATTACTTGCATTTGCAGCGCCGACGACAAATTCATATAAGCGTCTTACCCCGGGATACGAAGCGCCTGTTGTACTTGCATACTCAAAACGCAACCGCTCCGCTGTTGTACGTGTTCCAATTTATGACCAAACACCGGCAGGTACTCGTATTGAATTTCGTTCAAGTGATGCCGTAAGCAACCCATACCTTGCAATGAGCGTAATGCTTTTGGCAGGGCTTGACGGCATCAAAAATAAAATTCTGCCACCTGAGCCAATGGACAAAAATTTGTTTGATCTCTCTGCAGAAGAGCAAAAAAAGATTCAGTTTGTTCCCGGCTCTCTTGAAGAGGCTCTCGAGGCATTGCGCAACGATCATGCCTATCTTACAGAAGGTGGTGTATTTAGTGAGAGCTTTATCAATAACTACATGGCATTGAAAAAAGGACAAATGGACGACGTTCGTTTGCGCCCGCATCCGCACGAATTTTCTTTGTATTACGGGCTATAAATATAACTAGGCAGCGTTGTATTTTTCTGCTACGCTCCTTTCATGCAGGAGAGAGCATCCCATGACCACATTCACCATGTTGGCATTGAGATGAGTGATTCACACACGACTTTTAGCGTACTCTGCAACCTCTCTACGCCAACGCTTGTGCATGTTGATCGGCGCGTTCTACCTCATGGCGCTGTCTCAAATGGGGTTATTCATGGTCAGCAATCTGTTGTCTCTATTCTTCAGCCACTTATTCAAGAACTCGCGCGTTTTCCGAACGCGCGTTTTTCGCTTTCACTGCCTACGGCTCGTATCGCCTCGCATGTGTTTACATTTCCTGCTGACTTTTCAGAGCAAGATATTGATGCCGCATTAAAAAGTCAATTGGATGAATATTTCCCGTACGAAGAAGAGGACTGTGTACTGTGGTGGCGAATTGTACAACGCACAGAACAGACCGTAACAGTATTTGCTTGCGCTGCATCTCGTGCATTCGTACAGTCGTGGATTGATGTGTGCCGTGAGGCCGGGATAGTCATCTCGTTTTTGGATATTGAACCGATGAATATTTTACGCTCTATCACCACTCAAGCATCAAAGTATGGCGCAATTGTTGTACTCGATATTGGTCGTCGCATGACATACATTTCAGCTGTTGATGCACAAGGCATTCGTGAATTAAAGGTGCTTTCATGCCCTGTGCAAAAAATTCTCCATGAGTATGATGAAAAAAAATTGCGAGACACTTTAACATCAGTGGCTTATGAAGCCTCGACGATGATCAACATGTTAATCGATGTGTACGGTATTACTGTTGAAAATGTTGTTGTGTGTGGTTTTGGCGGGCGTGATCATCGTCTTGTGCAGATGCTTGAGCAACAGATTGAACGAACTCTCTCGCCATATATGCAGGTCACTGCTAGCGTGTCACCGCAGATGCGCCAGCTCTTTCGTGATGGGTTACCATTTGAATATGCAAACAGTGTGGGTGTTGCTCTTGGCAACAGCATGCAGCCTCCATTTCGGCCGCAGCTCTAAGATCGTGAATAAGTTAAATCGCAAAAGTTAAAAAGAGTGTAATGGCGATGAGCTGCAAAAAAAGCGCCATACGATAGCGTACAGGGATAAACAGAAGCTGGTGGAAAAACATATGCATGGTGTAATGTTTTTTAATAAGCCATTCACCTGCGCGACCAACGCGGCTTTTTGGAGGATGTCGGCGTAGGACACTGTCAATATTAATGAGTAGATCAGGAAGAGTTCCACCGAGCGCGCCAAGCAGAGTGAGAGATCCGTGAAAGTCATCGCCGTATGTCAGCAGCAGCGTGAGCATGAGTGAAAGGACGAGGATGTCTACCGTGCCTGCTGTTTTAGCAATGCGATCATCTTTGTTGTGGATGTATCGCCAGTACACAAATTCATCGCCGTGTGGGACCATGTCGAGCAGATAATGGCTCATGATAGCGATCAAAAAACCAAGCAAGGGATTTCCTGTCCATTCGGCGATCATGATGCCTGCAGCAGCGTGTGTTGATAGTGTCATATTCGAGAAGGCTCTACTCAATGGTGAATTGAGTTTCTCCAGCACCAGTGCCTAACACCTCCCACGGACCATTTTCTGATGTGGAAACAGACACTTCATAATATTCTGCTGTTCGCCCTGTATGCTGTCCAATTTCATACACCGTTATACTGTCTCCACTATGATATGAAGCGTTGATGCGGACAATGATACTTCCTCCTTCCGTGAGCGCAAGATGAGAAGGATTTTTTTTGGATGAAAAATCGCCGATAATGGCCAATGTATCTGAGTACGTGTTTGTTGAAGAGTCGATTGTATGTGGATGCTCAAAAGAAACAACCGCATCAACATACAATGGTGCTGAGTTTGGGCGATTCAATGTGACTCCGCGTATGTCAGCTCCGGGCGACAAAGAGGTGTCACGAGTTATTGAACCCTGATCGATAATACGAATAAATGTTGGTTTTGCGTTTAGCGCTTGAATTGTGAGAACAGAAATGACTACAAGAAGTACAGTAGGCAGAGAAAGAATAGCAGTTGTTTTTTTAAAAAATGGCCAACGCATATCACGCGACAAGCATTGTTCAATGAAAGATATAGATGGATGTGTGTTGCGGGGGCCGGATTTGAACCGGCGATCTCCTGGTTATGAGCCAGGCGAGCTGCCAGACTGCTCCACCCCGCGCATCAGCGAAGGAAATTCCCTCAATAATGCTCAATGTAGAGGTCTGTAGATCGAAAGTGACTATACAAGAAACGAGACTTACTGTCAACTATAGTTGTCCGTGTGTGGTATACTGTAGGGTATGAAAAAAGCACATCTCTTGAGCATAGCTTCGTTGATGATGATGATCTTGTTGAGTGCTGTAGTGTTTGCTTCCCAAACTCGGGCTGCAGGAGGTGAGCATATTGATTCTTTTGCTGTTGATGTCAGCGTCAATACAGACAACTCAATCGATGTAGAAGAGACGATCATGTACAATACAGGAGGAACATATCGTCATGGCATATATCGGGATATTCGCCCATATTCTTCGCAGAATCGTCACATGTTGATTCAGAATATTCGTGTGACGGATGAAAAGTATATTCAACACCCATTTGAGACCTCGTATGTGGGCGGCAACCTTCGTTTGAAAATTGGTGATCCAGACACAACGTTTACAGGAGAGAAAACATATGTGATTCGATACCACGCAACTCGAGCTGTTGCACATTTTGCAGAAAACGATGAAATATACTGGAACGCATTAGGGAATGCATGGACAATGCCCATTGATGTCGCGCTTGTAAGTGTTCATCTTCCAAATGCAGTCCAAGCGACGCAGTCATCGTGCTATGTAGGTCTATATGGGAGCGCTGACACACTTCCTATTACACAGGATACACATATGTATGTGTGTGGTACATACCAGATCGCAGAAGGTGAGGATCTTACAATTGCCGTAGGTTTTCCAAAAGGAGTGGTGAATGACTATTCTGCAACAGAAGAATTTTTTGCAACATACCTACCTTGGATGATTGGTGTCGGTGTCCCGTTGGTCGTGGGTATCTTGTGTTTTTGGTATTGGTATAAAAAAGGTCGCGATCCAAAAGGACGAGGCGTAATCATTCCGCAATATGATGTTCCTGATAATCTCTCGCCATGGGAAGTTGATGGCATCGTGAACCAAAAGGTACAATCAAAAAACATTTCAGCAGAGATTGTGTATTTGGCTACTCAAGGGTTTTTGCGTATTGAAGAGATCGAGAAAACCGGAATGCTCAGCGCGTTGCAAAAAACTGATTATCGTTTTGTTCGCATTGGGCAGACTCTTCCACAAACACGTATAAGTCGACAATTGCTCAACGAACTTTTTCCAGAGGGAAGAACAGAAATTGTCCTTTCTTCTTTGAAGAATCATTTTTACAAACAAACAAAGATAATCATCAAAACAGTACTGAACGCCCTTGTTCAAAAAAAATATTACAGCAATTTAGGTGCAATGAAGCCAGCAGCGGCTATTTTTCCGCTATTTATCCTTGTGTTTTTTTGGACTGCTCCAGCACTTTTTTCAAATAATTCATTCGGTATCTTTTTTACGCCGTATGACTGGGTAATTATGGGAATTGGTTTTACTCTATCAATTGTAATGGTCATTGTGTGTACTCGTTTGAGTCCTGCAAAAACTCCAAAAGGTGTCGAGACAAAAGAATATCTTCTTGGACTAAAGGAGTATTTGCAAATTGCAGAAAAGGATCGCCTTCAATTTCATAACGCGCCGGACAAGAAGCCGGAAGTGTTTGAGAAATTGCTACCGTACGCAATGGTGCTTGGTGTTACTTCGATTTGGGCAAAAGAGTTTGTTGATGTGTATACAACACCTCCATCGTGGTACGTTGGAACGCATGGAAGTACATTTAATGCAGTGATATTTTCCCATTCACTCACCTCATTTTCTGCATACGCTGGAACTTCTATGACTTCCGCGCCAGGGAGTGCAGGTGGCGGTTTTTCTGGTGGTGGTGGCGGAGGAGGCGGTGGTGGAGGATGGTAAAGTACGATTGACAGTCGGCTTTCTCTTGTATACAGTATCTCCTGCTACTTCTTTGCCGGGGTGGCGGAACTGGCAGACGCACGCGACTCAAGATCGCGCGGAGAAATCCATAAGGGTTCGATTCCCTTCCTCGGCACAGTTTAAGAAAAGCGCCCGATAGTGGGTGTTTTTCTTATGCGTGTGGTATACTGCCTAAGATATGTCTCGAGTGATTTCGATCGTCAATCAAAAAGGTGGAGTCGGTAAAACCACAACTTCAGTAAGCCTTGCGGCAGCCCTTGTAAAAGAAGGAAAAAAAGTGCTTTTGCTCGATATGGATGCGCAGGGGAATGCGACATCTGGTCTTGGCGTTGATCCAGCCAACTGCACAAAAACAATTTATGACGTAATAATTGGTGAATCACGTTTGTCGGAGGTGATTGTAAGTACTGTTGTTGATGGCTTGCATCTTGTGCCAGCAAACGCCGATCTTTCTGGAGCAACAGTAGAGCTTGTCTCTGTTGAGCGTCGCGAATTTCGTTTGCGTGAAGCGGTACAAGAAGTGCTTGGTTACTATGATTTTATTTTTATTGATTGTCCGCCCTCACTTGGTGTACTCACAATCAACGGTATCGTTGCGTCTGACGAAGTGATTATTCCAGTACAAACAGAGTATTATGCACTCGAAGGTCTTGGGCAGCTGTTACAAACGATCCAACTCATCAAGGAGCATTTGCATCCAGAGCTCGTAATTCTTGGCGCGGTGCTTACCATGTATGATAAGCGTTATAGACTCTCTGAAGGAGTGTTTCGTGACATGTATCAACATTTTCCCCATCGCGTGTTCCGTTCGGTGATTCCTCGTAACGTGCGCCTTGCTGAAGCACCGTCCTATGGAAAGCCGATCACGCAGTATGATCCGTCATCAAAAGGCGCGCGCGCCTACCAAAAGCTTGCGAGGGAAGTGCTGATTACAGAAAAAAATTCACCAATTCGACACGATATACCACAAGAGATCAACGAAGATGACACCTATGATCAATAAAAATCCAAAAGGACTTGGTCGCGGACTCAGCTCACTCATCCCAACACAATCGCAAAAGCTTCACATCGCATCACAAGTGCGCCTTACAGAAAAAGCACAACATGGATTGATGGATCTGCCAATTGATTCAATTACCCCAAACCCTTTCCAGCCGCGCCTGCATTTTGATGAGCGCGATTTACGAGAGCTCGCAGACTCGATTGCAGAATACGGCGTGCTTGAACCAGTGGTCGTGACTTCGGCGGGAGTAGGAAAGTGGCAATTGATTGCTGGCGAGCGTCGTTTTCGCGCATCGCAACTTGCCGGCAAAATAACAATCCCTGCAATTGTGCGTACAGCAACTGAGCTTGAACGTTTGGAAATTGCATTGATCGAAAATATTCAGCGCGCAGATCTCAATCCAATCGAACAAGCACAGTCACTCGCAAAACTTGTGAAGGATTTTGGTCTAACTCAAGAACAAGCTGCAAAAAAACTTGGGATCGCACGCTCCTCTCTCGCAAATTCTATTCGTTTACTTGAGTTGCCTGACGAGATTCAGCAAGGTTTGATGGAACGTAAAATTACAGAGGGGCATGCTAAAGTATTACTTGGAATCGAAAACGCTCAAGCACAGCTTGAGCTCTACAAGCAGATGACTTCTGGTCGCGCAATGTCTGTGAAGGAGTTGTCGTCAATCGCAAAAACAAATCAATCATCAAAGAAGCACTCTGTGGTTACTGTTGTACGTGATTTTGAAACGCGAGCACTTGAAGAAGAGATGCAAAAAGCGCTTGGAACAAAAGTACGCATCGAACCCGGGGCAAAGGGAAAAAAGAGTATTGTGATCGATACCTTTTCTCCAGAGCAAATGCAGGCAATTGTCCGTAAATTGACACAGTGATTTTAGAGGCTATCGCTAGTTTCGTGGGCGGATTTTGAGTATGTCGAGGAATCGTCGATTCTTTTTGTTTGTGTAGCTTCGAATGTGATGGCGTGCGTTATTTGTTTTGACAAACTCGAGCCAATCAGCTGAAGGGCCCTTGCGTTGAGGGTTCACAAGAATTTCAACCACGTCACCGTTTTTTAACGTAGTGTCTAGTGAAGCTTGTTGATCGTTAATGCGCACTCCTGAACACGTATTTCCTAAATCAGAGTGAATGCGGTAGGCAAAATCGACGGGTGTTGCTTCTTCTGGAAGCTCAATTACATCACCGCGTGGAGTGAAAACGAAAATATGATTTTGGAAAAAGTCAATTTTAAGATCTTCCAAAAATTGTTCACCTGATTTTTCTTGTATTTGCAATGCAGCAAGGTCGCGCACCCACGCCATTTTTTGATCAATCGCCCCTTTTGATTTTGGACGCTCTTTATATTTCCAGTGTGCAGCAATACCGTACTCGGCCTCTTCGTGCATTTCGGGTGTACGAATTTGAATCTCTATGATTTCTGCATTCTCACCAGATGGAATAAATTGTGGCGGAGCAAAAACAGTGGTGTGCAGCGATTGATAACCGTTTGGCTTCGGCTGGGCGATGTAATCTTTGATGCGCCCTTTCAGTGGTTTACAGACTTCGTGCACAATACCGAGTGCCGCATAACACATTGCAATATTTGGCACAAGAACTCGCACAGCAACGAGGTCGTATACTTTTTCAATGTCACGTTGATGTTTGATCAGTTTTTTGTATGTTGAAAATAAATGCTTTGCGCGACCATGAATGGAGAGTACAGACACATCGTGCGTGGTAAACGCGTCCATGAGAAATTGTTGAAAGCCCTCAACAAATTTTTCCTTTTCTTTAAACTGCGGCAAGATTTTCTTTGTGAGCCATTTGTACTCTTCTGGGTAGACATATGGAAACGCCAAATCCTCGATGCGGCCTTTGATAATGCCCATGCCTAAGCGATTTGCAATCGGTGCAAAAATTTCCAAGCTTTCAAGAGCAACACGTTTTTGTTTTTCAGGAGGGAGCGCATCAAGCGTTTCGAGGTTGTCGATGCGATCGGCAAACTTAATCAAGATAACGCGCACATCTTGCGCCATTGCAACAAACATCCGACGCAAATTTTCGACATACCGATCGGCACCGCGATATTTGAGCTTGCCCAGCTTGGTGATTCCTTCAACCAATGTTGCAATTTCTTTTCCAAATCGCGCTTCGATATCCTCAAGTGTTTTTTCTGTATCTTCAGGAACATCATGGAGTAGAGTTGCCGCAATAGTGCGTTCATCAAGGCCGAGGTCGGCGAGTGTCATCGCAGCGCCAAGCGGATGCACGATGTATGGCATGCCAGATTTGCGCAGCTGTGGACCGTGCGCATCTTTGGCAAATATAAATGCTTCTCGAATTAGCTGTCCATCGCAACTGGGATGGTACGATTGAACAGTATGAACGACATCGTCGATTGTTTTACCATGAATGTTTTGAATTGCACCTTCCATATATGGCGTATACTCTAGCGCTAAAATGCTTTGCTTGACAAGAGCTCTCTTTGTAAAGTAACCTGTCGCCACTTTTACAGAGACAGTAGGCGGAGGAAAGCCTGCTGTATATCGTGTGTAGAGCTCACACTGTCGCGGCCCTAAGCCGATAGGGTGCTGTGCTTTGTTCTCGCACATGATTTGTGGGCGGTGACGTTGTTCTCCCAACGTCGGCTGGGATCGCGATTGAGCGGTCGCAGATGAACATGAGAGCTCCGCAGAGGCTCTCTGAAAGATTGTCTTCCTTGGACGCTGCGTAGAGGTACTCGAGTCGAGGCCGCAGCAAAAAAGGAGTGGTGTGAGTTTATGAAGCGAATGCGACTCGCAAGAGTCGCTCCACTGGCGATTGCCAATTAGCTTCTGCTCACTGCTGCTCATAGGCAGTCGGAAAAAATGTTCATCAAATCCCGGCAAACCGTTAACACCTCTGTAGAATAGCTTTTGATGTGTCTCTCATTGATGCGCGCCAGCCTCCTAAGGGCGCCGCAGCATGAATAGAGCACCTCTCAAAAGCTTTTCTTTTTGAAAACATTTAGAGAGCGGTGGGTTGAATGGTGTATGTACACTCTTTGCTCGAACATTTGATCGATCCTTTTGGACCAAAGACAAGCAAGCTTTTGCACACTGGGCAGACTTCGCCGGTGGGCTTTGTCCAGAACGCGGTTTTGCATTCAGGGTAGCGATTGCATGAGTAAAATGATTTACCGTATCGTGAGCGCTTTTCAATGAGGTCGCCTTCGTTGCAGGTTGGGCACTTGATGCCGATTTTTTTCTCGATGTTCATGATATTCTTGCACTCTGGGTATCCGGAGCAGGCGAGGAATTGACCATATCGACCATTTTTGCGCACCATCGGTTTACCACACTTGTCGCACTTGATGTCGATCGGCTCTTCTTTTACGATGTGGCCTTCTTTGTCGATTTGTTGGGTAGTTTTGCATTCAGGGTAGCCAGTGCATGCGAGGAATTTACCGAAACGACCAAATTTGACGATCATCGGTTTACCACACTTTGGACATTTTTCGTCAGATTTTTCTTCAACGATGTCGCTCTTCTGAATCTCTTTTTCTTTTTGAATGAGATGTTCTTTAAATGGACCATAAAACTCTTTGAGCACAGGTTGCCATTCTTTTTCACCTTCTGCGATGTGATCCAGACTCAGTTCCATGTTTGCGGTGAAATCAAAATCAACAATTTCAGGGAAGTGTTCGACGAGGAGATCGTTGACCAAAAATCCAACCTCTTCTGGAATAAGTGAGCGTTGCTCTTTGCGCACGTAGCCACGATCTTGCACCGTCGCAATTGTTGGTGCGTACGTTGAAGGGCGACCGATGCCACGCTCTTCTAATGCTTTGACGAGCGCAGCTTCTGTGTAGCGCGCTGGTGGTTCGGTGAAATGTTGCTTACCTTCCACGCCCGCGCAACTCAGCTCTTGTTTTTCTTTAAGAGTTGGAAGTTCATTGTCAGTATTTTTTTCTGGCATTGCAGCAATCCACCCTGGGAATTCGATCATCGAGCCAGTGAGGCGGAACACACCCTCGTTTGCCGCGATGTCGATTGTGGTTGCTTTGTAGCGCGCAGCAGACATTTGTGATGCTACAGCGCGGCGCCAAATCAAATCGTACATTTTGAACTGTTTTGGATCCAAGTGTGACTTGATGCTTTCAGGGGTGATCGAGACATCGGTAGGACGAATGGCTTCGTGTGCTTCTTGAGCGCCTTTGGATTTTGTTTTGTAGGTTGTGCGTGCGGAGTATTCTTTGCCAAATTCTTTGGTGATCATCGCTTCTGCTTCTGACAAAAACTTCTCTGACAAATTGAGTGAGTCAGTACGCATGTACGTAATCAAGCCTGTGGACGCGCCGTCGACCTCAACACCTTCGTAGAGTTGTTGAGCAAGCATCATCGTTTGTTTCGCAGAATACCCTAAACGGTTGTTCGACTCTTGCTGCAAAGTGGATGTGGTGAACGGTGCTGATGCTTTGCGTGTGCGTTCTTTGTATTCAATCGAAGTGATAGTGTGTTTTGCATCATTGAGTGAAGCGAGCATCTTATCCGCCTCCTCTTTGTTTTCGATCGACAATTTTTTGAGCGCTTCACCTTTATATGAGTGTAAGTTGGCAATGTGCTCAACACCTTCGACAGTATACTTTGCTTCAATCGACCAATACTCTTCTGGTTTGAATGCCGCAATGGAGCGCTCACGCTCAACAATCAAGCGCACGACAACAGATTGGACGCGACCAGCAGACAATCCACGGTACACTTTTTTCCAAAGAAAAGGGGAGAGTTCATAGCCAACGAGGCGATCGAGGATGCGACGTGCTTGTTGTGCGTCTACCAAGCGAATATCAAGCTTCCGTGGGTGTTCCAAAGCGCCTAAGATCGCTTCTTTGGTGATTTCGTGAAACGTGATGCGTTTCATGTGATCGACATCACCCAAAATTTCGCGTAAGTGCCAAGCTATCGCTTCTCCTTCACGGTCTTCGTCAGTTGCGAGATAAATTTCGTCCGCTTTTTTCGCGAGCTTCTTTAGTTCCGTGACATGTTTTTTACTCTTCATCGGCACGATATACGTCGGCTCGAAGTTGTGCTCGACATCAACACCAATTTTGCTTTTTGGTAAATCACGTACGTGACCAAATGATGAAGTCACGGTGTACCCTTTACCTAAAAATCGAGTAATAGTTTTTGCTTTTGTTGGAGATTCGACGATGACAAGCTTCATGCGGGTGAAAAAAGTGTTAATGCCACAGTTATACACTGCCATTGTTTTTTTTGTCAATCAGTGATACGTTGCACGGAAGAATTATGAACGCCACAATTGCGCGAGATAAAGTGAAAAAAAGTGTGTTGAGAGTGCTCGCGTTTGTGCGATGGTGTGCGCGTGTAAGTGCGCCTACACGTGGAGCAATTCGTCGCGTTGTTGCGCCAGTGTTTGTTGAAGGAAATCCGTTCGTGGTGAGGCCTATCGTACTTTGGATTTTTTGGGGAGTGTTTGCTGTTGCGCTGATTGCCGCAGCTATCTGGATACGTGTTGATGTGCAAGCGCCCGGTACCGTGGTTGCTATAAACGCCAAGCGTTTTATTCCTGACGTGCGCACCTCTATATATGTATGGTGTGCATTGTCAGTCGCACTCTATGTTTTAGTGTTTCGGTTTCAATACACAAAACGCCAAGCGCGCACAGCACAGATGCTCGCAGTTATGCTCTGCGGCATTGTTTTGGTCATTTGCCTTGGTATTCATCCAACGCGTTCACAAGATGCGTATTGGAGTTTGTTACTCGCGCGTGGAGCAACAGCTCACCATATGAATCCATACACCACAACGCCAAACATGCTTGTGCGAGATGGATGGTCTGCGAGTGTGATAAGTTGGCGCACGCAAACTATGTCGCATGGAGTGTTGTGGACGGTGCCTCTTATGGGGATCACGTTGCTTACGACACAGTTAACGACCGCGCTTGTGTACACAAAATTATTTTTGTATATCGGACTTATTGCGGTGTACGCGGTGTTGTGGTGGATATTATCGCATGATGAAAACAGGACCTTGATTGAATCGCGCAAGTTGTGGATATTCCTTGTATTGCAGCCGATGTGGTTTCAGTACATTGCGATTGATATGCACAATGATGTGTGGGTTGCCCTTTCGCTCCTCGTGAGTTTTTGGTATCTCAAAAAAGAACGGTATCAAGCGAGCAGCATCGCCCTTATTCTTGGTGGATGTGTAAAATACGTACCGTTATTTTTGCTTCCTATTCCGATTATTCTCGCACTGCGTAAGGAAGGTTCGTGGAAAGCCATGCTCTCCAAGCAGCGCGCTACCATCGAATTACTCGTCGCATGCAGTATTATTTTTTTCACCGTTCAATTTTCCAAATATACAACGCTGGGATTGTATACTGAAATTTTTGAGCGCGGACGAAAAGATTTTTTGCTTCTTGGGAGCCAAATCGTTTCATTTTTTGTTGGAGGCCATGAAACGATTGTGCGTATCGTTGGTTTGCTTATGATGTTTGGCGTGCTTGCGTACTACATCAAACAAAAAAAATATGTGCATGCGTATGTTGTCCCATTTGTTGTCTTACTCATTTGCGGTACGCCGTGGTTTCAGTCATGGTACGCACTGTGGATCTTGCCATTGGCTATTATGCTTTTTTCCCCGCGTGTTATGACCATTGCCGTAACCGCGCTATTGTTCATGTTTGAAATTATTATGCCCTCACAGATCAGTGTGTACATAGTACTTTGTTGTGCACTGCTTGCTGTCATATACATCTGCGCTGCGCTGGTGCGTAGCATTCGTACACCAAAAATCACCAAAATAGTATGAAGCGTTTGTGTATTATTGTTCCCGTGTTTAATGAGGAGGGTGTTTTGAAGAGCTCGATTGATATATTGATGAGCGAGGTTATCCCTGACTTGAAGCGGCGTGACTACGATCCCTATATTGTCATTGCGCTCAACGGTTCAAATGATGCGACACAACATGTCGCACACACTTCAGTTGAAGCACATGCTGGTGTCGTGAGCGCACAAGTGATTACAGGAAAGGGAAGGGGTCGTGCAATTCAAGAGGTGTGCGCAAAGGAAAATGCAGAGATGTATGCATACATTGATGTTGACCTTCCTATTCCACTTAATGAATTTTGGCGCGTACTTGAGCCGGTGATGAATCAGCGTGCAGATATTGCACTTGGAAAGCGCGCAGGGAAGCGACCGCTGTTGCGTCGAATTATGACACGCGGTTTTCGACTGTTAAACACCGTTACCTCAGGTGTCTCAGTACAAGATGCGCAGTGCGGTGTTAAAGCATGGACAGCAGAGGTTGCGCGCACATTCATTACTCAGTGCACAGAAAAAGGATTTTTTTTCGATACAGAACTTTTAGCACGTGTTCAACAAGCCCAAAAGCGTATTCAAGAAGTTTCAATGGAGTGGATTGATACTCGCTTCGATGGCCGAAAAAGTTCTGTCCGACCATTCAGTGATTCGCTACGCGCATTGTGTGCAACAGTTCGTATTCTTGTGAATACTCAAGGGTATTGGGGATACACACTCGTCGCGCTCTGTATTCTTTCACTCTGTTACGTTGGGCAGTATGTCTATGCCCACACCTACCTTCAGCCGGAGAATTTTCTTGTCGCACATCATCTCGCAAATTTTGCTTTGCCGTTGGTGTACTCTATGTTTGGCATCGTATTATTTTATGTGATGTATGGCGTTGTCATATCTTTTGCGCGCATATCATCTGTGCATGCACGCGCTCTTATTGTGTTGAGTGTTGTGTGCGCAGTGCTCATTGCGTGTGTCACTCTCACCATGCATCCAACACGTTCGCAAGATGTGTATTGGAATCTTGTATTATCACGCGGTGCTACAGAGTTTCAACTGAATCCGTATACTACAACGCCAGATACGATTCCACTGACGACATGGAGTGAGCCTGTACGTGATTGGCGTTGGCTCCCTATGACTCACGGACCTGTGTGGGTCACGATGCTACATGTCGTGACATCGTTCACTGATGATCTTGCTGTTGCCCTTGTGTTACTGCGCCTGTTTTTTATCACAGCTCTTTGCTCAACATTCTATGCAGCGTATCGAATTCTTGAGCGGGTGTGCACCGACCTTGTTCGTCGTGCTCGTGTATTCTCTCTCCTTATTCTTAATCCGTTATGGTTTCAAATGGGGCTCATTGATTTGCATAACGATGTGTTTATTGCCTGTGCAATTGTATGGGCGTGTTACGCCTTGTTACAAAAAAAATATCACCTCAGTATCATTGCTCTGGTTATTGGAGGTCTTATTAAATATACGCCATGGATGCTCCTTCCTGTACCGTTGTATTATGCGTGGTCTGAGCGCAAAAGCGTCACTGCGTACCTCAAAACATATCTTCCAATTTTGTGTGCGAGCGCTATCGGTGTAACTCTTATCTGCGCATATTTTGGACTGCTCTCCGGCGCACCAATTGGTTTAAGTAATGAAATTATTGAACGCGGAACACAACAGTACTCTCTGTTTGGCACATTGCTTTTACAAAAAATGTTTCCACACGCGGAAAATATCATGAAAGGAGTTGTATATGTATCTGCATGTATCGCGTTGATTATCGCCATGATCAAAAGAAAAACGCTTCTTGCATTCACTCTTCCATTTTGTATTATTTTTGTATGTGGAACATCATGGTTTCAGGTGTGGTACGTGCTATGGATTTTTGCTCTTCTTGTCCCGTTACTCCCGCTCTCCGTGACTCTCCTCCTCACCATCATGCTCTTTCCAATGGGTGATGTGTTATATCCAAATAGCTCTGTAGTTTTTCTTGTCCTCGCATGCATTGTGTATGGCGCTCTGTGGTTTGTAAAAAAATATATTCTTATCCCACTGCGGGCTTAAGTGATTGTTGGAGTACAATTGTTTTTTCTGGATAATAGTGTTCGCGTACAATCCCGGCCATGTAGAGCGAGCCTGTCACAAGAATGCAATCATTTGCATTTGCTCGAGCAAGAGCTGAATGAAGAGCGGCGAGCGGATTTTTTTCTTCGATAATCTCAAGAGAAGATGCACGCTGAGCAATGGCGTATTTCATCTCTTCGGTCGAGTGTGAAGAAAAGCCAGGGAGATGAAATTCTGTGCACCAGAGTGTAGAAATTTTTGAGAGTAGAGGAGTGAGATTCTCAAGTGGATCTTTGCTGTATTTTGCGGAGTAGATGACAAATAGTCTGTTATATGTGAGAGTTGAAACATATTCTGCGAGCGCTCGCATCTTGATTACCGAGTGTGCGCCATCAATGATGACTAGAGGGTTGCGCTGCATCACCTCGCATCGTGCCGGGAGAAATGCTCTTTGCATGCCGAGCTGTTGTGCTTGTAGAGAAACTCCGAGCGATTCCACCACTGCGCATGCGAGCGCAGAGTTGTGCGATTGATGAGCGCCCGGCATATCGGAGTTGTTTTCTTGTGAAGGTGCAATGTAGTGCACGGTTAATCCATACAGCGCAGCCTCATGGTCAAACACTGCGCGTACATCTTCACTCTGTTGAGCGCTAAATACTGTGCAGCCGGTATGGATAATTCCGGCTTTGTGTGCAGCAATCTCAGGTACCGTGTTACCTAAAATATTCATGTGGTCCAAACCAATAGGTGTGAGTACGCATGTTGTTGGTTGTGAAAAAATATTCGTGTAATCAAATTTCCCGCCACATCCAACTTCTGTAACAAGCCATTCCACGCCAGCTTGAGCACAACACTCCACGCCAATTGCGTAGAGTGTTTCAGAGTATGATGGTATTTCAGTGTCGTTCATTTTTTCCACATCATCCAAAATATCGTTTGCGACACGAATAAATATATTTGGATCACAGAGCTTGCCGTTGATCCATACGTCTTCAAGCGTTGTGGTGACAAACGGCGAGGTGATGAGCCCTGCACTATATCCTTGAGCATGGAGCATGTGCGCAATGAGTGAGGCTGTTGATCCTTTGCCTGCGGTACCGGCAACATGTATAACACGAAAACGATTTTGTGGATTTCCTCTACGTGCAAAAAAATGTCGCGTACACTCAAGACGTGTTTCGTGAGTTACTTGACTCTGCATATAATCAGATGTGGAACGTTGAATGAGTGTTTGTAAACGCTCGACAGTTTTTTTATACGCGTCGAACAGCGAGGAATTCTCCGGAAGGGGTGAGTGTGATGTAACCATTGAGCAACAGTCTACCTACATGTTCATGAAGTGTCGAGAGCGGGAGAGTGCAGTGTATGAGGAGCATGTCGAGCGATTGTGCCTGTGAACACAATTCAACAATCTTTTTTTCTTCAGGCGCAAGGTGTGAAATAGTGTCTGTATATGATATGCGCGCAAACAACTCTTCAAAGCTGTTGTGATTGATCCATGGAATTGCGCCACGTTGAATAAGTCCAAGAGTTCCTTGTGATTGTGGTGAAAAAATCGATCCGGGTACGGCATATACCTCACGATTGTTGTCGAGCGCACTGTATGCGGTGATAAGACTTCCACTTTTTTCTTTTGCCTCTACCACACACGTGGCTTGTGTGAGTCCGGCAATGATCCGATTGCGCAACGGAAAGGCCCCCTTATGAGGCTTTGTCCCTTCTGGATACTCTGAAATGAGTAGCCCATGTTGTTGAATAATACGTTGTGCAAGTCGCACATGCGCGCGTGGATACACAGAGGCATCATCAACGCTTGAGCCTAACACGGCGATGGTTTTGCCGCGCGATTCAAGTGTGTGCGTGTGGACGCGCGCATCAATACCAAACGCAAGTCCGCTGACTGTCACCACATCACGAGCAACGCATGCCTCTACGACACTGTCTGTGGCAGACAAGCCATAGGGTGTTGGTGTTCTACTACCGACAATCGCGCACAATTTTTGAGCTTGCAAGAGTTTTTTATCACCACGACAATACAAAGTCTGTGGCGGTGCAATACTTTCGCGCAAAAGGTGTGGATAATTATCGTCTGTTTTTTTGATACAAAAAATCTCTGACATACATATATACACGTCAGAGAGGTCGTTCACAAAAAGAGTAGCATAGTATATACTTTATGAAAAGTATGGCATTACGAAACAACATATTGATAATTTGCGGCTGCGCTTTTGTTGTCGTGTGTATTGTCGTTGGTGTTATTGTGCACAATGATGGTGGGCGTATTATGATTACACACCAACTTATTGGACAAGACGGCGAGCAATTTGAGCTGCGAGAGTTTGCACGCACCAATGCGCGTATAGCGGTGATTTTGCTCCCCAACTCTTCTCAATCTCAAAGTGAATTGTTCAGTATTGCACAACAATTTCAAAATGAAGGATTTGCTACAATGACTATAGACTGGCGTGGGCATGCAGACGGAAGTAACGCTCGTTTTTCCTCTTCTGAGTGGTCGGCGACGGCGTATGATGTTGATGCTGCTGTAGGTTTTACACAACATAAATATCCAAAAGCGAAGATTGTACTTGCCGGCGGAAGCTTTGGTGCCGTTCAGTCGATTGCATATGCCGCCACACACAGTGACATCTCTGGCGTGATTGCTCTTTCTCCACGTCCCGCAATTCATGGTGTATCTATCGCACTGGCAATTACCCAGCTTACTAAACCTATTTTAGTCATTGAGTACCATCCAGTTGATGACACCACAACTCAATTTCCCGGATACGCACTTCTCCAAACATCTCCAAGCACTAAAAAAACCTATCAAGCAGCAATCACTCAAGCCTCTGGATGGAATGTAGTTATCGATCAAGAGGATGTCATACGCGGCTTGATTGATTGGATTAAGCAAAATATATAACGTATGCAGCAGCTCCACACCTCTCAAGTGTTTTCACGAGTGGTGCGCGCCACGCCTACCGCCTTGCTGAACGTCATCATCGCACTTGGGATATATAATTTTGGATGGGGGTTTGCCGATCCATTTTTTTCTCAATTTCTTCGTACGTTTTCCGACCACTATACCGTGATTGGTTTGCTTGCTGCAGTCATAAACGCCATCACGATTGTGATGGTCATCCCTGTTGGCGGTTTGCTTGAACGTATCTCACGTCGCCAAGTACTCGACATCGGGCGCCTTGGATACGTATGTGTTGGCGTGCTCTATGTTTGCGCCGGTGCATTTCATTCTTTGCCGTTGTTGGTGGTTGCATTAATGTGCAACGGATTTTTTTTACCATTCGTGTGGACGAGCGTGATCGCAACCGTTGAAAGTGAAAGCACAAAAGAAAATGCAAGCATGATGTACGGCTTTTACACTACGATGCGGCAATTGTTGTGGGCATTAGGATTATTATGTGCCTTGTGTCTTTTGCCCTACATACCATTATATGGCTTGTTTATTCCGGTGATTATTTTCCCGTTGATCAGTTTTTGGTATTCGCGAAAATTGCCCGACCCTCAAGAGCGTGCATCGGCTGCGCGTATCGCTTCCATACTGCTCTCGCCGTGGATGTTGCTACGCAGTTTTTACCGTGATGCGTTGCAATTTCCGCGTGAGTTGTGGATTGCATACACCATACATTTTTTTGTGCATATGATTTATACAGCGACCATTATTTTTTTACCGCTCTATGTGGTATCCCAAGGCCATCCAATGTTTTTAGCAGGAGTGCTTGCGTTCATTTTAACCATTCCGTTTATTATGAGCATGTTGTCGTCCGGCTTGCCGCAAGCTGCTGAGCATTGGCGTATGGCGGCTGTAGGAGTCGCAATATTCACCGTAGGATTTTTTGGACTCTCATTTTTTCACACTTCATTTCAAGCGATTGCATTCTGGGGGCTATGTGTAATGTGTGGATACGCATGCGTCATCCCGGCGCTTGGAGGGATCATCACCGCGACCACTCCGCGCCCGGTGATTGGCACAAGTTCAGCGATGGTTGACATCACGGAGTTTGGAGCGGCGCTTGTCGCGGCGCCGACAATCGGCTTTGTGATTGACACCTTTTCTTGGCAGAACTTTTTTTTCTCCATCACGGTGTATTGCGGTATGCTCACGTTGGCTGTGATCGCAATTCGCCGCGCCTTTCGTCTTGCCGATATTCGTTTTATGCACAGACATCCACATATGAATAAACGCCCATACGTGCTATGAACGACATACAATCTACACTCTGCGACAACATTGTAAATGCGCTCAAAAAAACAGGACAGTGCACGCTCATTGTTGTGTATGGCGAATTAGCGCGTGATGAAGGCGACGATCTCTCGAGTGTTGAAATTGCAGTGATCGTAGAACGAACGCTCGCACAAGATCTCCTGCATGCACGCGAGCAGTGGGCAACGCGCTTTGGGGCAGTGCTCTCTGTACAGTATCCTGCAGAAGGTGATTGGGAGCACACGATCGATATTCTTTTTGATGAAAGCCTCGACTTACTACATCTACGATTGAGTGTGTTTGAAAAAAATGAACGTGATGAGTGTGTAGAAATGTTAGCACACATTTCGCAACGCATTCTTTTTCACGATCCGCTCTTTCATTGGAAAGAAGAGGTGGGCGAGAAGTGGTCGCGCGACGAGCGGCGAGTGTATGCAGAAGAACGTGTGCGCATTGCGTGGCACCGCATTCCAGAAGTTGTGCGTGCGTGGAAGCGTGAGCGTATGCCTGAAGCCTTGAGCGCCTACGTTACTTCTCTCAATGACCTCGCTTTTCTTGTGCGTGTGCAAAAGGAGTTGTATCCTGTTGAGCGCGGTCTTGAAGATGTGTGTGTTGATGTAGATGATGCAACAGCACGTATGTTTCAATCGCTTTCCACAGATTTGCGGACAAAAGAGTTTGGAAAAGTGTTGAGCAGTTTTTGTGACGCGCTTGAAGCAGTGCAAGAAGAGTTGCGAGCAGAGCTTGGGATTATTCCACCGTCAAAGGTCATTATTCGATCTATTCGTGAGTGTTGTGAAGTATGACATTTATTCAAAAAAATTCTGTTGAATCTTCAGAGACAGGGCAACCTTCACGTATGCAGATGCGTGCTCAAAGAATGCAGCGTGGTGTTCGTATCCCGTTGAATCGCGGTCATCGTCGTCCATGGTTTTGGCTTGGCGCAGGTCTTGCTATCGGCGTTGGGATTGTACTTTCTGTGTTTGGCATTGCGTGGAGTCGCGTGATTGATACCATTCATTCGCTTGGATTATGAAAGAAGAAGCATTGCGCGCAGTTGCGCACGAGTTAGATTTGAATGTTCAAAGCATTGATGGTGATTACGCTGTTGTAGATTTTCCACAAGCGCACACGATTGGTGAGTTGTGCGTAGAAGAAACTTCCACAACGCACCCGTTGTTTGATGAATACAAGGTGCAAGAGCGTGTGTTCCGCGTGATGAAAGATTTTCGTTTTTTTCAACTGTGTTTGCCAGCCGTGTATGGCATGGGATGCGTTGATGACAAATGGGATTGGGTGTTGCGCAAGCGCTACACTGGCGAGACATATGCGCATGCACCGTATCCGCAGACGCTTGCGCGAGAGATGGCGGTTCTGGTGTTTGATCTCTCCCAAGTGCCGGTATTGAAATTCAAAAAAGATGTGGTGAGTGTGAATTACACAGAGCAAGCACCGGAGTTTGCAGATTTTTTTGCACGCTCAGTTCCAACGCTCTATTGCATCACAAACGGCGCATGTATTCCTGAGTCGCTTATTCACTTAGAGGAATCGATCGTGCTCAACAATTGGACGAACGCTCGCATTGTTGCGCTCGAAGAGATCGTCGCAGAGCTCATACTGCATGTGTATCCCGATACCGTTTGGCTCGATATGTTTATGCGAGAGCTTTCGAATTACGTGGATGTGAACAGTGAATGGCTTGAGTATATGCTGCTCTGTTGTGCTTCGCGCAATGGCAAAGTTGACGCGGCGCAAAAGTGTATTCAACAGTATGTCAAAAAGTGATATAATAATGATATGCAAAGACACGAAGTTCAAGAATATTTTCCTCAGCTAAGCACTCTTATTGAGCAGTTTCCTGATACGCACCCACTGTGCGTTGCGCTTGCTGGTGTCTCATTACAAGATGCCAAGATGCGCAAAACACTTATCCCAACACTTGAGCGCATTGCAGAGAACATCGCGTCTGTGGATAGGGATCAAGGGTTCCGTTTACGTTTGGCAGTGGCACGTACACATCAAGAGTTGATGAACATTCTTTCGCAACTTTATGTGTCCTATTTGTATCGCGATCATGGTCCTCGCATGATTCACGGCAACACTCATTTTCATATTGAGCTTTCAATTGCCGATCAACTCCTTGCGCTTGGTGTTGTGCAGCTGCATTCTTTAGACTCCCTTGCTCTGCAGTTTCGTGACGAGATTGATGATGTGGAGACATTTATGCAGACACTCGCGACGCATGTACATGAGATGCACAAGCACGACACGGCGCATCATCATGTGCTCGCGGCTGTCTCTACACATCCAAGTTTGAGTAAAGAGATCGCACTACGTCGCTATGTGCAAGAACATCGTGACGAAATGACAAATGTGTTTCCGCATGTTTCTGGAGTCGTGCTCATTCACGCATTGCCTGATAAAGAAGAGGCAACCTTTGTTCCATTCCACGTTCCTAACTCTCAAGTTGAATGGATGCTTTCTAAGCAGTCATAATGCTTGGCGTTTTAGAAAAAATAGATCACATTTTTCGTGCGCACCACATCACGCAGTGGGCCTTGTTGCCCGTGAGTGAGAGTACTACTGCGCACCATCTCGACCAATGGCTTGCGCAGAACATGCACGGCACTATGCAGTGGATGCAACGCGAAGATACTGTGCGCAAACGCCACGATGTGCACCAGATTGTTCCGTGGGCACGCAGTATTATCACATGCGCGATTCCATACACGCCGCCTGTTATTCCTCCAGAGCTTCTGAGCGACCGGTCGCGTGGCATCATTGCCCGCTACGCACTATTTGACGATTATCACGACGTACTCACTCAGCAACTCACCCATGCAGCAGAAGCACTCAAAAAAGAGCTCGGCGATTTTCAGTACCGCGTCTATGTCGACACTGGTCCTATCTTAGAGCGCGAATGGGCGCAGCGCGGTGAGCTCGGATTTTTCGGTCGCAATTCTAATCTCATCGATTGGAGTTTGGGTTCGTATCTTTTTTTGTGCGAGATCATTGTGAGCATTCCACTTCCAGAAGTAAAACGAAAACAGATCGGCAGTTGCGGACATTGCCGTGCGTGCAAAGATGGTTGTCCAACACAAGCTATCATCGACGATAAGATTGTTGATGCGCGCAAATGCATTTCGTATCTCACCATCGAATACAAAGGTTCAATTCCAGAGGAGCTTCGCCCGCTCATGAAAAATCGAATTTACGGCTGTGATATTTGCCAAGAAGTATGTCCGTGGAATCGCAAGCCAAAATCAAACGAAGAGTGGATGCATACGCTCAATCTGCATCGCGATCGCATTGCACCACCACTCGAAAGCCTCCTCTTTTTTTCCGACGATGATTTTAAGCGCTGGACTCTTCACTCTCCAATGACGCGCGTCAAGCGTGAGTGCTTCATGCGCAATATCAGCGTAGCACTCGGCAACTGGGGCACCCACGACGCATCACTTCTCTTAAAAGATATTGTGCGTCTCGACACCTCTCCGCTCGTTCTCGAGCATGCACAGTGGGCTCTCTCACAATGCAGCGGGTGACGCCGGAGCAGGGACCCTGGCCGCACGGAGCCGCAGGCGAGTACGGACGGGGTGCGTAGTGCGGCAGGACCCGCGTGTGATATACTGATGTGTATGAAAATCGGTATCGACTGCCGCACAATGTTGAATCCCGCACTTGGAGAGCGCGCTGGTGTTGGGCATTACACAAAGGAACTTGTTGATCACCTCATCCCAATTCTCAAAAAAGGGGATGAGCTCGTCTTGTTTTTCGATCAACGCATGCCAGACGCAGTCCTTACTACTTACGCAAAACACAAACAAGTGCGCGTTAAACGTTTTCCGCTCGCAAAGTACAAAAAATATTTGCCGTTTGGCTATTCACATGTTGTTGTAGCTCAAGCGCTTGCTCGTGAGAAGCTCGATGTCTTTCACGCACCGGCGTACATCATTCCGTATCAGTATAAAGGAAAGTCTGTTGTCACCATTCACGACCTCGCTATCTACGCGCATCCGGAATGGTTTCCGTCAAAGCAGAAGTTTTCTACAGATGTTCTTGTCCCACGCTCGATTAAAAAATCAGAACGCGTCATCGCAGTCTCTCAAGCAACGGCTCGTTCGGTGCTCAAACAATTTCGTGTTTTAGCTTCTGGTGTTGTCACAATATACGAAGGAGTAAACACGCAGCCCAAAATTTTTGCCGCAACAGCAAAACGTATCCTCGAGGAAAAATCTATTGGTAAAAAATATCTCTTATTTATCGGCACTATTGAGCCTCGCAAAAATATTGATCAACTCATCAAGGCATTTGACCAAGCGATGCATACGTTAGGTGAGAGCGGCGATGACGTGCAACTCGTGCTCGCTGGTGGCAAAGGCTGGAATCACGAAGGCATTTTTCGCACAATTGCAAACGCTGATTACTCCACACGCGTGCGTTACGTCGGCTACATCAGCGACGAAGAAAAAACCGCACTCCTCAAAAACGCGATGTTGTTTGTCTTTCCATCATTGTGGGAAGGTTTTGGTTTGCCAGTGCTTGAAGCGCAAGCAGCGGGCATTCCTGTTATTACGTCCAACGTGTCATCGCTTCCAGAGGTTGGTGGAAGAGCTGCGGTGTACTGCGATCCAAAAAGTGTGACGAGTTTGAGCAAAGCGCTTGTGAGTGTTATTCGCAGCAAAGCAAAACGCACAGCAATGTCTGCTGCTGGTAAAAAACACGCCGCAACTTTTTCGTGGACACGTTGCGCAAAAGAGACGTATCAGGTATACAAGGAGCTCTATGCACAAGAGTAAGCTTCTCGATCAATTCCCAGAAATTTCCTACGGTATTGCTGTACCTGCTGAACTCGTGCCTACTAATGCTGTGCGTGGTGAACAGGTGCACAAAGAGACAATCGCTTGGGTAGGCGAGCATACAGAGTCTCCAATTGCTCGCACTGACGCGTTGCTTACTCGCGAAAAAGCAAAACCACTCGCAGTCTACACTGCCGATTGCGTTCCCGTTCTTCTCTACGAACCAAAACGTCGCATCGTCGGCACAGTGCATGCAGGTTGGCGCGGCACGGCTCTTGAAATTGTGCGCAAAAGTATTGAAGCGCTCAAATGTCCGCCAAAAGATTTTCGTGTCATTCTTGGCCCTGCAATTTGTCCGAATTGTTTTGAAGTGGGCGCAGAGGTATCTCGACAGTTTGATCCCTCATGCGTGCGTGAATCAGAAAAAGAAGAAGGAAAGTTTCTCGTAGACCTTTGGCAAGCAAACATCAATCAATGTCTTGAGCTTGAAATTCCTGAAAGCCATATCGAAGTTATTCGTGTGTGCACTTTTGAGACACAAAAGCTCGCCTCATTTCGTCGCGATCATTCCGACTCGCGCAACTTTTCTTGGATCGCTCAAAAATAGCGTATAAAAAAACGAACGCTCCTCTGCGCACAAGCCTAGAACCTCACCTCTCTTTCGTCAATATGCTATACTCTTTTTCATTATGCATCATTCTGAAAATAATTTTGCGTTTATTGATAGTCAAAATATCAATCTTGGTATTAAAAGCCTTGGTTGGACGCTTGATTTTCGACGCTTTCGAATATTTCTTAGAGATAAGTATCACGTCACGCAGGCGTTTCTATTTATTGGATATGTCCCGGGCAATGAACGCTTATATGCAGCTCTGCAATCGTATGGTTATATCTGTATTTTTAAGCCCACGCTTCAGCTCGCAAACAAACAGGTGAAAGGTAATGTCGATGCAGAACTTGTGCTTCATACTATGATTCACAGCACAGAATTTGATAAGGCGGTGATCGTCTCTGGTGACGGAGATTTTTATTGTTTGGCTGAACACTTACTCCAAGAGCAGAAGTTACTCAAAATTTTGGTACCAAACTATAGATACTCAAGTTTATTAAAAAAACTCAATACTTCTAGTTTAACGATGATTGATATATTAAGTGAACATCGCAAAAAATTGGAATATCACCATAAAGAAAAAGGCTCCGAGCGGGACTTGCCCCGATCAGAACCTATTTCGTCGTGATGCTTACACTATATCTTAAAGATGGTAGTAAAGTCAATAGCTGTGTATACTCAATTAGACCAACAAGTAAAATAGTATGAAACCCTCCACTCAGCACCCAGCAAAAAGCCAATTTTCCGAAATGGAAGAACGTGTCATTGAATTGTGGGACAAAAATAACACTTTTCAGCGTTCTGTTGATGAGCGCCCAGCTGATCAAGCCTACAGTTTTTACGATGGCCCACCGTTTGCAACAGGCCTTCCGCACTACGGTCATATTTTAGCCTCCATCAACAAAGATGTCGTGCCGCGTTATCACACTATGCGGGGACAGCGTGTTGAGCGTGTCTGGGGTTGGGATTGTCATGGACTTCCTATCGAGAACATCATCGAAAAAGATTTGAATCTCAAAACCAAACATGACATCGAAAATTTTGGTGTTGCTAAATTCAACGATGCCTGCAAAGCGACGGTGTTCACCTATGCAGAAGAGTGGAAAAAAACCATTCGTCGTCTGGGTCGTTGGGTCGACATGGAACACGACTACAAAACCATGGATCGCAACTTCATGGAAAGTGTGTGGTGGGTGTTTAAACAACTCTGGGATCGCAATTTGGTGTATGAAGGCAAAAAGTCCATGCACATCTGCACACGCTGCGTAACGCCTCTTTCAAATTTTGAAGTCACGCTCGGATACAAAGATGTGAAAGACATTGCTGCTTTTGTGAAATTCCAGCTTACGGATTGTGAAGTACCAACATATATCATCGCGTGGACAACGACTCCATGGACATTGCCGGGCAACGTTGCGCTCGCAATCGGAAAAGACGTGCAGTATGTCGAAGTTGAATGCGAAGGCGCGCGTTACATTGTTTCATCTCACGCTGTCGAAAAATTATTTGCTGATAAAGAGCATTCAATCACAAATCGCTACACAGCCGATCAACTCGCAGGAAAAGCGTATACACCAGTCTTTGATTTTTTCGCAAAAGATTCAGAGCTCGAAAATCACAGCAACGGTTGGAAAATCTACATTGGTGATTTTGTTTCTGATGTCGAAGGTACGGGCGTTGTGCATATCGCTCCAGCATTTGGTGAAGATGACATGAATTTGGGCAAGCAAGAGAAGTTGCCATTTGTTCAACACGTTTCAATGGATGGGAAGTTCACGCAAGAGTTAGAGAGTCTCGCTGGCATTCAGGTGAAACCAAAAGGGGAAGATCAAGAGCGTTTGCAAGCCGACATCGCAATCATCAAAGCGCTCCAAGAAAACGGAACGCTCTTCAAAAAAGAAAATGTCACACACAGCTATCCACATTGTTGGCGCTGCGACACGCCGCTTCTTAACTACGCAACAAGCAGTTGGTTTGTGAGTGTGACTGAGATGAAAGAAGATCTGCTCGCCAACAATCAAAAAATCAATTGGCATCCAGAGCATCTCAAAGATGGTCGTTTTGGCCAGTGGCTCGAAAATGCACGCGACTGGGCAATTTCTCGCAACCGCTATTGGGGCACGCCGCTTCCTGTGTGGCGCGCTGACGACGGCGAACTGATGTGCGTAGGCAGCGTCAAAGAGCTCGAGCAATTGTCTGGCACTCACGCAACTGATCTTCACAAGCAGTTTGTCGACGAAATCACATTTGAAAAAAACGGCAAAACATTCCGCCGCATTCCCGAAGTCTTTGATTGTTGGTTTGAATCAGGGAGCATGCCATACGCACAAATGCATTATCCATTTGAGAATAAGGAACACTTCGAAGCAAGTTTTCCAGCTGATTTTATTTCCGAAGCGCAAGATCAAACGCGCGGTTGGTTTTACACACTGCATGTGCTTGCAACCGCTTTAACGCGCGGAGAGAATCCGGCAATTCCATCAACAGGAGGCACTACGCCCGCATTTAAAAATGTGAGCGTGTTTGGCATTGTGCTCGCAGCCGATGGAAAAAAGATGAGTAAGAAGCTCAAAAATTATCCTGACCCAACGGTCGTGCTCGAAAAATACGGAGCCGATGTACTGCGTTTGTACCTCGCGCAATCGCCGGTTATCGATATGGAACCACTCAACTTTGATGAAAAAGATGTTGAAGAGTTGCATCGAAAATACACCAATACATTGTGGAACGTTTACACATTTTTCAAAACATTTGCTGACAACGAACCAGCCACAATCACAGAGATTACGAATCCAGATGAGCTCTCAGATCCAATGGATGAGTGGATCATGACCAATCTTCAGTTGCTACTCAAGCGCGTGACTGCTGGATATGAAGCGTACCATTTGCGTGATGTCGCACTGCCACTTCTTGATTTTGTGCAAGAACTTTCGACGTGGTATGTGCGCCGTATTCGTACCCGTTGCAAAAGCGAGAACGCTGCAGATCGTATGATGGCACTGCGCACGCTCTACACTGTGCTCAAAAATTTTGTTTGCATCGCTGCGCCAGTTACACCATTCATCACTGAAGAGATCTATCAACAACTCCGTACACAATCCGACGCTGACTCTGTGCATCTTGCACACTGGCCAGAGGTACATGAAGCGATGATCAACTCCAAAGTAATGGAGGATATGGAATGTGTTCGCGCTTCGATTGAAGCAGCGCTTGCTTTGCGCGCCGAACACAAACTCAAAGTGCGCCAGCCATTGCAGAGCGTCACTATCACTGGCGAAGAGTTAGCAAAAGAATTGCAAGCAGTCATCGCAGAAGAGTTGAATGTCAAAGAAGTCCATGTTGGCTCTGCGTACGCAATCGACACAACACTCACACCTGAGCTCAAAGCCGAAGGACTCTTGCGCGAACTTGTACGCCAAACAAATGCATTGCGCAAAAATCAGAAACTCACACTCAATGATCGCGTCAACATCACCATCGCAACACAATCCGAAGCGATCACTCAGATGCTCTCTGTCCATACAGACGAATATCTTCGCCAAGTGCTAGGCTTGACACTCACAATCACAGAAGCCGGAGCGGGAGAAGCGATGAATTGCGACGGCGAGCAACTCACGATGAGCCTTACTGTGCATGGCTAAGACCTACACCGATAGCGGCATCATTCTCAAGCGCTGGAACTACAAAGAACGCGACCGCATGGTTCGTGTTCTTGCTGCAAGCAAGGGAAAAATTACGTGTCGTCTTATCAGCGGAAAAAAACTCACTTCAAAACTCGCCGGCAACTGTGAACCGTTTATGATTGCCGACTTCTTTTTTGCGCAATCAAAAACTATCGACATTCTTGCTGGCTCTGTACCAACGGAAACGCTTTCGAATTTGCGCACTGACCCGTACCGTTACGCCTGCGCAGGATTTTTTTCTGAACTTATTGATCGCCTCACCGAAGACAACGACCCGGAGCCAGCAGTCTATGAGTACGTTCTTTCCGTATTTCGTATTTTTCATGAAGAGCCAGCGCATGTGCTGATGCTCACCGCTGCAGCACTCCAGCTTTTTGTGTTGCTTGGATACCATCCTGAGTTGCGCAATTGCGTGGTGTGTCGCAACCCAATTCGCGAAGAGCAGGGGAATCAGTGGAATATGGCTATCTGGGGAGTGCAATGTCCGCGCTGTGTGTCACAAGACGCAACAATTCGAGTCAGTATTTCAAGTATTAAAATCATTCGTTTCCTTCTCGAGCACGATGTCCGCGCAAGTAAAAGCATGAAGCTTTCTGAAGCCGAGTGGACAGAAAGTTTTGCTGTTATTCTGGCCATGGTGCACTATCTGGTCGGCCAAGAGCTCTTATCAGAACGCGTTCTCCTCGGTCTCAACTGGTCACGTCATTCGCGAATGACGTGACTGGTCACGCTACAGATGAGTTTTTGTTTGCGAATAACAACAAGATTGCTTCGCTTCGCTCGCAATGACAAGCTGCTGTCATTGCGAGGAGTTTTAACTCCGAAGCAATCTTGTTGTTCATTCTCACGCGAAGCAACTATTGACAATTTTGCGATTTTGTGCTATTTTCTTTTGTTAAGTCTTAAACGCCTTTCACCCATATGCGTATCGCAATGATAGGACAAAAAGGAGCTCCAGCCGTCTGGGGAGGCGTTGAACGTCATGTTGAGCACCTCTCGAGTGAGCTTTCGCGCCGTGGCCACGAAGTCACCATTTTTGCTCGCCATCACTACGTCACCCCTGAACAAGCGGCTGCATATACTCGTGAGCACAAAAATATTTCCGTGCACTTTTTGCCAACGCTCAACACCAAACATCTTGATGCAATCACCCATACGTTTTTTGCAACTGTTGTGGCAATGCTACAGAATGTCGACGTGTATCACTACCATAGTGTCGGCCCATCACTCCTTTCCTTCTTGCCCCGCATATTCCGCCCACACGCAACAGTGGTTACGACATTTCATAGTCCAGATCGTCAGCACCAAAAATGGGGTCGTTTCGCGAAGTTCATGCTCACTCTTGGCGAATGGACCGCTGTGAAGTTTTCACATCAGTGCATCACAGTCTCCAAAGAGTTGCAGCGATATGCGCTCGATCGTTATGGCGCACAAACGTATTATGTACCAAACGCAGTTGATGCTCCTGTATACGCAGATGCGTCCATGATTCAATCTCAATATGGGTTAACTCAAGGGAGTTACTTCGTGATTGTTTCGCGTTTGATTCCACACAAAGGTGTACATATTGCGATCGAGGCGTTCAAAAAAGTTCCGCAGATCGATAAAAAACTGGTGATCGTTGGCGACGCGTCGCACACTGAAGAGTATGTTACAGAGCTTCGTACGCTTGCTGCAGGAGATGAGCGTATCATCTTCACCGGTTTCCAACACGGTCGCATGTTGCAAGAGTTATGGAGTAACGCCTATGCCTCTATTCATCCTTCATTCTCTGAAGGTCTTTCAATCGCATTGCTGGAAGCGGCAAGCTACGGAATTCCAGTCATCTCTTCTGACATCACCCCAAATCTCGAAGTGGTGGGAGAGTATGCTACAACATACGCGTCTAGTGATGTGAATGCGTTGGCATATATTCTTCATACGTATAACGCCGAATCAAAAGCAGTGCAAGACAAGGCAAAAGCGTTGCGCGTGCAGATTGAGAAAGCATATACATGGAATGCTGTCGCCACATCTATTGAGTCTATCTACAACGAGCGCCAACAAGCTGAAGACGTTGCCGGTTGGCACCTCAAAACACTGCCATAAAAAACAGAGATTTAACCCTCTGTTTTTTATGTATTAAACAAGCATTGTCATTGCGAGCGTAGCGAAGCAATCTTGTTGTTTTTTTGCTTTTAGTATGGTATACTCCCGGTCGTTATGGCACTCACGCGCGCATCAATAAAACAAATTTTGCGTTTTGGCATTGTCGGTATCTCAAACACAATGATTGATGCTCTTGTATATGTGGCCTTGCGTCATGAAAGCGCTTTTTTTGAAAAACACTTTTTATTTGCCTCCCTTATCGCATTTTGTGTCGCCACGCTCAACAGCTTTTTTTGGAACAAGCATTGGACCTTTAAACACAAGAGCCTGTACTCTCACAAGCAACTCGCAGGCTTTTACTTCCTCTCTTCTGTAGCATTGTGCGTTAACCAAATCACATTGTATGTGGTGACTAAACTTATTATACCAGGCCTACCAGCCAAGCTTATCGCTTCTGCAACCACAAGTATCGTCAGCTTTATTATGCAAAAAAGGACAATTTTTAAAACACACAAAAGTGTGGTTGCTTGAGGGCTGTAAAAAAGCTATACTAAAATAAAACTATGGCGCGTCAAGTCATCTTTGATCGAAAAAATATTCTGGTGATCGGTGGTGCTGGTTTTGTTGGCTCTCATGTTTGCGATGCTCTTCTTGAATACGCCAAAGTCATTTGTATTGATGACTACTCTTCAGGCAGCGTCGACAACATCGCACATCTTCTCCAAAATCCAAACTTTGTTTTCTTGCGTGCCAATATCAACACGCCTATTGATTTTGAAAACTTCCCTGAGCTTGAAGTGATGCAAGTGAAGTATCAAGGCATCCAAGAGGTCTATTACATGGCCGCCCCAACTGTTGAGATGGGTTTTGAGGAATTTGCTGTTGAGACAGTAAAAACCAACTCAGTAGGTGTCATCAACGGTTTGGAAATTGCTCGCAAGTACAACGCCAAGTTTTTTCTCGCATCAACACACTCTATTTACGGCGACCCGCTCGAAGGTCAAGAGTCGTTTCAAGAAGAGTATTGGGGTTTTGTAAACCATCTCAATCAACGCGCCTGCTACAATGAAGGCAAGCGTTTTTCAGAGACGATCACCATGACCTATCATCAGCGCTACAACATCGACACCAAGATAGGCCGCATTTTTAACACCTACGGTCCGCGCATGCGCTTGCATTCAGGTCGCATGATTCCAGACTTTATTCGCGCGGCAAGCGATCACCAAGATCTCACCATTTACGGTGACGGTTCAGAGCAAGATAGTTATTGTTACATCGACGACATGGTGCAGGGGATAGTGGCCCTCATGCAATCGCCGGTCAATGACCCAATCAACTTAGGCAACATGCAAAGCATGCACATTATTGATGTCGCCAAAAAAATTATTCAACTCACTGGCTCAAAATCAAATATCGTGTTTCAAGATCCGATTGTTGGACTCGCAAAATTTGCCGTGCCTGACATCACAAAAGCAAAACATCTTTTGGGTTGGTTCCCAATGACAAATATCGACGTCGGTTTGCAACGCACAATTCAAGATATGCTTGGTTCGCGCGTGCTCACCTATCATCCTCTCGTTTCTGGAAGGAGTTAACAGCGTTTAAATTCGTTTGCTGTTGCTGACAAGCCCAATGACCCTTCGGGCTTGTTGTTTTTCTCACCCCTCCAATGTCAAGAGATAACGCGCAGCACCTCTACCTAGTCATGGGGCTTTCGGAGGCATTTTTAGCTTGGTGCGATTCGTTAGAATCGCTGAAAATGCTGAGAATGAAGGCCGTGCCCCGCAGGAGGGCACGGACCTGTACCCATGGATAGGTAGAGTGCGAAAGAGTCGGTCAACCTAACTGACTTGGAACAGAGATAAACTGAAGAAATGCTTTTGGAGAAGAGAATGCCTCCCTGTGATTGTGTCGTGCTTCAAACTCAGCAA
>JAHBAR020000036.1 GCA_018500015.2 Candidatus Kerfeldbacteria bacterium
AAATCCATTTTGAGTTTTCCAAATTCACATTCACACATCCATGACTCATGCGATGTCCGAAATTATTGTGCCAGTAGGCATTATGAATAAAATAATTTGGACGAAAGCGCAAATTCCACGGCACGTCTTTGAGGTCGTAGTTGTCGGGGTGATCCGTGCCATACTCCCACTTGTAATCATGAAGCGGTAATTTTTTGGAGACAGCGGTAAGGCCTGTTGGCGTTGGATACTTTGCAACCCCTGTAGATACTAAAAATTGTTTATCAATATCTCCGTTTTTATATGCATAGAGTGTTTGTTGTGATAGGTCAACCTCAATGTATTGATACAAATCGGCTCGCCCCACAAGGGTATTCTGACGAGGCAGTACAATGATTTCAGTTTTAGCATCTGTGTCGATATTTGCAGCAGCAACTGCAACGCCCCCACGAAAATCTGTTTCATATGCAAAAAAACCGTTTGAAAATGTTTCCCCTTCCGCTGTGAACATCCGAATTTGAGGGCCACCAGCACGATGTACTCCGGTAATCACCTCATCACGACCATCACGATTTATATCTCCAGTGGCAACAGTAACTCCGCCATAGAATCCATCACTGTATGCGAGAAAATTTCCTATAATAGTTTCATCGGCATTGTACACTTTGACCCATGGTTGCCCGTAACTGTGCATGCCCATAATAATTTCATCAGCAGGATCATCGTCAACATTGCCAGCAGCAACACTCACTCCACCGTGGTCGGAAGAAGAAAACGGGATAAAATCAACTCCGGTGTATGCGCCATTTTTTCGAAACACGCGTACATGTGGGCCACCGCCTGAGCCGGCGCCAGCGATAATTTCAGCGCCTTTCACGCCATCAATATTGCCAACGGCAACATTCACACCGCCACGAAAACCTTCATCAAATGCAAAAAAACCATTTGTAAATTGTGAATCACCCGACATATCAAATACACGCACTTGTGGTCCGCCACCCTGCCCTGCGCCAGTGACTATTTCTTCAATACCATCACGATTCAAATCTCCAACAGCAATGTTCACACCAGCAGTCATTGAAGATGCATACGCCAAAAATTCGGAAAGTACTCTTCCTTTTCGAGAGTACACACGAACCCACGGCTCTTCTCCAGAGCCTGCCCCAACAACGATTTCTACTTTTCCATCGCCATTCACATCACCCGTAGCAATCGAACCGCCCGATGTCACATCTTCATCAAAAGCTAAAAAAGATGTTTGCTGAGTGGTTACGCCTGTGCGTGTCGATTGAAATATTCTGACTTCCGATGTGCGTGTGTCAGCCGCATGCGCTGTGGCAACGCATCCAAACATGCTCACGCATAAGCAGATGCTGAGTCTAAAAAAATGCGGAAAAACATTCATGATAAAATTGTCATTGTAAAGCTCGCTAGTATAGTACTAAAAGAGCGTCGAGCTGACAACAGCGCATGCAATACTCTATTGAGCTCCATCAGCCTCGGTGGTTGTAAGATTCAACGGCCCTACATTAATAATCAAATCGCCTTCTTCTCTATAGATAATCGCCTTACTCGCCTCCGCATAGATAACCAATTGATCGCCATTGCGCGCATCGTTAAAAAAAGCTTGCCTGCTCTTGAGCGTATCCACATCTTTAATGATCGCAATTGTTGGATCTTCATCTTGAGGAAGAAGCAAATGTGTACTTAGGGCCTTCAACATCTGCCTATTCTGGGCCTCTATATCGTTATGCTTCAGCTGCCAATTTTGCCAACCAAGACAAGCTGCAACCGCGATCAATAGTACAATCACAAAAACGATCGCCGGTTTTTTTAACAAAGAATATTGAGTGGATTTTAGTGTTGCCATACATCTGCACGCCACGTTTGTGAACCAGCATTACTTGATGTGATTGACTCTGCACTGCATGCTCTAATGGTAACCGTATCTGATCCAGATACATATGCTGACCAGCTTAAATTAAGGTCTTCAATACCACTTGTCGTTTCTTGTGGAACAGCGATTACGGCATCTCCAACTACAGCGCCAGTCACAGTAATGGTTCCATGATTTCCACATGAGTTAGCTGAAAGCGATGGAGCATCAAACGTCGCTGTGCCGGAAAGATGTTTTGTAATGGTCGTTCCGCCGCCAATTTTGAAAGAACCATCAACCTGCGCATTACCATCAATCTCTAGAGTTCCCTCTACATATGCATCTTCACCATCGAGTGTGAGATCAGGCGTACCATTACCTACTTTGAGGTTACCAGTCGCAACACTCACAGTACCGTTTGCGGCAATAGTAAGGGTGAGCGTACCATCAGTATTGTTATCAATCGTCTCTCCATTTTGTAACGAGAAATCTGTTGTCACACCCGTAGAGGCAATATTAATAGCATTAGCGATGACTTGAGTGCCTGATCCAATTTGAATAGCATCGGTAAGGGTCGAGCCACCAGAGTTGGTGATGAGCAATGCGTCGCTCACTGCTGTAGTACCAGAAGTGGTTGTGTCAGCTTGATCAAGCAAAAGCAACGCTTCGGTAGTCGTATCACCAGAGGTATTTGAAGAGGCGGCGTTTGAAATTACAAAAAGTTGATCGGTGCCAGCAGTGCCACCAGAGTTGCTGATGCTCAATGAAAGTGTATTTTCATTTGAACTACTTGAACGACTGAAAGTTGTAGCGGCATCAAACGTAAGACTGTCTGCTATTTTATCAAAATCCAACGTATCATCGGTGAGGTCAGCGTTGTCGACATTAGACAGAGAGTTGCCTGTGCCATTGGCATCAAACGCAACCCCTGTGAGTGCGCCGGTTGTAGAAATGTCCCAATCGTTAGAATCAATTGCAACGGTTGCGGAGTTGTCGCCAATTATTGTAGCTCCTGTCGCAGCCAACGTGGTAAACGATCCAGAAGATGCCGAAGAAGCACCGATTGCCGTCCCATCAATTGCGCCACCATTAATATCTGTTGATGCAGCAGTAAGGGTGCCTGAGTCGGTAAGTTCGCCAAAAGTAATACCACCGTCAAGACGATTAAGCTCTGTACCTGAAATCCCGGTTCCTGCATTGTCGATAATGTTTGTAAATCCTCCACCGGCATCAACAATTTGAATAGCTGCTGTCACCGCCGTATCAGTGTCAGAGTTGTCGATCACGAGATGTGCCTCAGTCGTGCCTGTTGATGCTACATTGTCGATATACACACCGTACTGATTACCACTCGTTGTGCCGTTAGTGACAGTAACACCCTGAGCTTGGTTTGCGTCTGTGCCAGTGAGTGAAAGAGTGGTTTGATTGGTTTCTGTACCAGCAAGCGTCCACGTGTGGGCGTTTGTCCAACTTGCCGCAACATCTTGATCAAGCGTTAATGTGAGCGTTGATCCTTCTGCTCCACTTGCCCCGCCAGAAAGGCCTGCGCCTGTTGCGACCGAAGCGACATAGTTGCCTGTGGTGTCGGTGCCAAGGGCGACAGCGTTGCTTCCAATAGTCAGAGCTCCAGTAGATGACAGCGTAGCGTCGCCACTTGCGGACACAAATGCTGGAACACCAGAACCGTTGGCAACAAGCAGTTGACCAGAAGCGCCGGCTGATGTTGCTTGTACCGCTTCAGCGCCGTTGCCGTAGAGAAGACCATTGCTTGTAAGAGTGGTTGCACCAATACCACCGTTGCTGAGTCCCAACGTGCCTGAGAGTGTGGATGCTCCAAGGTTAACGGTAAACCCTGCTCCGGTTGCACCGCTTATCAGCGTTCCTGTTCCAGTGATCGCGGTTGAAACAGCGTCATTGGTGTCAATAAGAGCAGCATCTAGTCCGTCGAGCGCGGAGAGTTCTTGCGGGCTCAGCGTTGCAGACCCTGTGATAAGATTATTTTCTCCCAAATCAATGTCGCTCGCGCCAAATACCGCCTCTTCATCAGCACTACAGACCCAAGCTGTTCCAGTGTATTTCAAAATTTGATTTGTCGTACACCCCATACTTGCAAGATCAGTAGCAAGAATAGTTCCATTCACAATTTCGGCTGAAGAAATAGTGGTACCCAATGTAGATGTGATCGTAGAACCGCTGATAGCGAGGCCAGAACCAAAAGAATACTCAGGAATATCTCCAGTCCATGCGAGTGAGTTCCATGCGGAATCTTTCCACATCATCACAGCACCAGAAACGGAGTCGTAGTAGAGCGCGCCCTCGGCGAGGCTGCTGGTATTGAGCGCGCTTGCGTCCTGAGCGCTAAACACTACATTGGAAATATGCACATTACCTGTAAAAGTCGCGTCTTTCTCGACAGAGAGGTTGCCTTTAATAAAGACATTCTTTTTAAAGGTGACATTTTTAAAAAATTTCGCCTTCTCTAATTGATGTAATACAGTGTGCATCAAACGCGTTTCAGCAGCAGTACTTTGAGCAAGCAGTGGCTTGGTACCAGAAATAGCGATGACGATCATCGCTACGATAGCTAACCATGCATATATGAACCTCCTCATAAATCTAATATTAGTATAGCGCGTTCTTTAAAAGAAGAAAATGTTAAGTGCCGTGACACTTTTTAATATGAGCAAAGTAGTACTGAAATGCTATCTGCATAGGCAATGAGTTATCATTTTAACCTGTAGTAAATCGATTTTCCTTGGCCCCGTCGTTCAATCAATCCATGTTCAAGTAAATACCGAAAATCCAAAGCTCGAGTTGGCTTAGCACGTTTCACTAAAGTTGAGTAGATAGAATCATTGATTGATCCATGTTGGTGAATGTAATCCAGAATAATGCGATGATGGTCTTTCAATCCAGAGGCAGGTGCTTCAGTAAATTTTTCTAACTCTGTTTTAACCCGTACCAATTCATCAATGATGCCATCCGTGAAGTATTCCAACCACGGTGTGAAGTCGACATTCAAATCATAATAATTTCCCCTCTCCCCTACCATTGTAAAATATTTAGTGACATTAGCATTATAGTAGCGTTCAAAACTAAACAAATAAAAGGTATCTAAACCCAAGCTAGCTAAAAGTAGTTTAGTCATCAAGCGAACGGTACGGCCATTCCCGTCCATAAATGGATGGATCAATACAAACTGCTTGTGGAACAACCCCGCAAGTAATAAAGCATCAATGGTACCTTGTCGAGTATTTACGAATTCCAATAAGTCATGTAGTAATGTCGGTACCTGATCATGTTCTGGCGGCCAAAAAACTGTTTGTCGTAACTGTGGATCATTCACAAACACTGGTTCAATCCTCAATACTCCAGAAGTGCTCGCTGGCAATAATTCTTTTGTGACCATGGTGTGAATGGCCAATATCTGTTTTTCTTCTAAGGTCTGCGTCCCAGCCTTAACCTGTTCTTTTAATGCAAGGAGGGCCTCATTATAATTTAATACCTCTCGTTCAGCATCACGAATATGGGCAGGAGTTTGTTTTAATAAGCGTTTTACATCGGTGAGTGGGAGTGGATTCCCTTCGATACTCGTGGAAGCATGAGCGGACACTTCCCGGGCAATCCGTTCCAACTCAAACAACACGACCTGTGGAAAACGCCGTTCATTTAAGCTAGTGACTAATTGACCAATTTGCTTAACATTAGCCAGTAATTTATTAGTTATTGTATATTTTGGTTGAAACATATGTCTATAATATATAGACGTATTTTAGACAATTATTAGACGAATGTCAATAATTAAAAATCAACTATCCTTGTCCGTGACACTTCTTGAATTTTTTTCCAGAGCCGCAGTAGCATGGATCGTTGCGGCCAATTTTTTCTCCAGAGTCATTTTTCTTTGTGGATTCAGCAGGCTTTTGCTCCCCTTCTTTTTTCATCTCTTTTTCAGGAGCAGTATACTGCATCTTTTGTGCAGGCTGTTGTTCTGCTTGAGCAGCTTGCACCATCACACGCGCAGTACGAATAGTAAACACCGCTTGCACAGTGCGCTCTTGAATCATGGCAAGAAGATTTTGAAACGCTTGGTACGATTCGTGTTTGTATTCCACAAGCGGGTCTTTTTGACCATAGCCACGCAAACCAATTGCGTCGCGCAAATAGTTCATATGATCCAAATGATCACGCCAAAGAATATCAATGGGACGTAGAGCATACACACGCTCAACCACGTTACGAAGCTCGGGAGTTTCGAGATGCTTTGCTTGATCTTCGAACTCTGCTGTTGCGATTTCAATCAAGCGATTGATCACACTCGTGCGCAACTCAGCGGCATTGAGCTTGCCCTCTTCTTGTGTAATGAGCGATTGCGCTTCAATTTTAATCATGTCCTGTGAAAGGTGTGTAATGTGAGCAAGCGCCTCACTTAAACCATCAATGTTCCATGGAGTGTCAGAATCAAGCGCAGCATAATTTGTGACAACGCGCTCAACTTCATCACCAATCATCTCAACAATCAATGCATGCACCTCTTCCGGAGTGCTGTCGAGCAACTGGTTACGTTTACGATATATCACCTCGCGATGCTTATTCATCACATCGTCATATTCAACAACGTGTTTGCGAATATCAAAGTGACGCGCCTCCACTTTTTTCTGAGCTGTCTCGATAGAACGCGAAACAATTTTATTTTCGATCGGCACATCATCCGGGACACCAAGACGGTTCATCATATTTTTCATGCGCTCGGATCCAAAAATGCGCATGAGATCGTCATCGAGTGAGACAAAAAATTGACTATACCCCGGGTCACCCTGACGACCAGCGCGACCACGCAACTGGTTGTCGATACGACGCGATTCGTGGCGCTCCGTACCGATGACAGCAAGGCCACCAAGTTCGCGCACTTTGCGCGCTTCGTTGATATCCACTGGGTTACCGCCAAGCAAAATATCGACGCCACGACCTGCCATGTTGGTAGCCAGCGTCACTGCGCCGAGGCGACCAGCCTGAGCGATGATCTCAGCTTCCTTCTCGTGTTGCTTTGCGTTGAGTACTTTGTGCGCAATGCCGTTGGCCGTGAGAAGTTGGCTTAACATTTCATTGTGCTCAATCGAAATCGTACCGATCAACACTGGCTGTCCATTGTCGTGCAACTCTTTCACTTTATTCATCACTGCCCGGTATTTTGACACCGTATCTTTGTACACGCGGTCCGCAGCATCAATGCGCGCAATGCCACGATGCGAAGGAACAGAGACAACTTCAAGATTATAAATTTTCTCAAACTCTTCAGCTTCTGTTGCGGCAGTTCCCGTCATACCAGAAATTTTTGCATACATGCGGAACAAGTTTTGCAACGTGATAGTTGCCAGTGTGCGCGACTCTTGTTTGATCGCAACACCTTCTTTGGCTTCAATCGCTTGATGCAAACCTTCTGAATATCTACGACCTTGCATCATGCGACCGGTAAATTCATCAATAATGACAACCTCTCCTTCGCGCACCACATAATCTTTGTCTTTCAAAAAAAGTACGCGAGCTTTGAGTGCTTGTTCGATATGATGCACTGTGCGCAAACCAGTTTCAATATAAAGGTTATCAATCTTGAGTGCTTTTTCCACTTTTGCGATACCTTCGTCAGTAAGCGACACCGCGCGCATTTTTTCATCAACAGTGTAATCAGCTTCTTGTGTAAGTGTTGCGACAAGTTGCGCATACATATAATACTGCGACGTTGCCTCTTCAGCTGGAGCGGAGATAATGAGCGGTGTACGCGCTTCATCAATCAAAATAGAGTCGACTTCATCGATAATTGCGAAATGCAATCCACGTTGTGAACGCTGCTCCTTTTCTGCAACCATGTTATCGCGCAAATAATCAAAACCAAATTCATTGTTGGTACCAAATACAATGTCTGCTGCATACGCTTCTTTACGCGACACTGCACGCAAGTGACTCATATCAGCGGTAATGAGCGCTTCAGAGCCAACCCCTTCTGAGGAGCGAGGATCTGCTTTCTGCATCTCCGCTTCGTAGACAAAGGCTGCGTCGTGTTGAATACATCCAACAGTGAGCCCTAAAAACGAGTAAATCTGCCCCATCCAATCGGCATCGCGCCTTGCGAGGTAGTCGTTGACTGTCACGATATGCACGCCCTTGCCTTCCAGTGCGCGCGCGTAGGCTGCGGTAGTTGCCGTCAGCGTTTTACCTTCACCGGTTTTCATTTCGGCGATCTTTCCTTCAAACAACGCGAGGCCACCAATGAGCTGTACATCAAAGTGGCGTTGACCAAGTGTGCGACGCGCAGCTTCACGCACAACAGCAAACGCTTCTGGGACAATGGTTTCGATTGCCGTTCCTGCGGAAAGTTTTTCTTTGAATGATGTTGTCTTTGCGCGAAGTTCTTCGTCAGAGAGTTTTTGAGTCTCAACTTCTAAAGAATTAATACGCTCAACTTTTTTTTGAAGGGCTGCGACGTTGCGTTTATTTTGATCACCAAAGAGAGTTTTAAGGAATGGGTACATACTCTGAAATACTTAAATGCAGAAATGCATGGTTCAGAAATGAGCGCAATGCGTAGTCGTGGAGCTTGAGGGCGACCGAGGCGTACTTTACGGTACGTCGAGTAGCGCGAAAGCGAACGACAAGCAGGGCACCATTTATGGACCATGTCTACGAAACTATAGGCTGTTACGCCAAGAGCGTCAACACAGCCCCAAAAAGAGGTTCAATCTCTATATGACTGTTCACTACGCGCACAGTTGCGAGCGGTTGCGCATAGATAATCTGATTGTGTGTGAATGTTCCATCGTCGTACAGTGTAAATGGAACTGCAGAACGCTCAATGCCGCCAAAAAGTATATTGAGAGGAATAGTATAGTAGCGTTCGGTTTCAAAAACAGACTCTGGCTCGCGCACAAGCGTAATATGACTGAGTGTTGTATTAAAAGGTAAAATAGTACGGTGCAAAATGTGTTGCTGGGTTGCTGGATGAATCGCATGCCAAATCACTGCGTATCGTCCAGTGCGCGGATCAACATCAACACTCCAATGCAGATGGTACGCGGCGGTCGGCAAGCGCACCGTGGTGAAATGACGCAAGTGTGGAGGGCGTGGCGCTTGCACAACTTCTGTTGCACGCTGAATACCAAGCATGTGCTCAGGCTTATGACGCAATGTATCACGGAGAGAGCGTGCAACGTGATGCGGGATAACTTCGTGCATAATTTTTTTACGCACATCACCATCCACAGATGAAGTGATCATGCCAAGATCGTGCACGTACTGACGATACCTCGCACGCTCTTCTTTAGAAAGATGTGGAGTGAGCCCCTGAAAACTACCGGGCAAGATACTGTCGATAACTTGCAACGGATAGCGAGAGATCATCTGTTCGCGTTCATGGTCTTCAGACGCACTAAACATCTCTGACATGTCGTGCACACCACGCAACACATCAGAAGGCAAAAGGTTGCGCCAACGCATCCACGCATCAGGAAGGGAGGCAATGGATGGCTCGCGAACAATCCAACGCAAATAATCGTAGATGCGCTGATCGTACATTGACGACTGATCGGCCATACTATTTCCAAAAAGCCAAAATGGATTTCCAATCTCGTCGAGATTTTTGCGCTCGACGATGTTTATCGTCTTTCTTTGCTGTGTAGTGTTCAAGTTGATTCATGAGTTCAGCGCGACATACATCAACTGCAGCGTAAAACTCTGCTTCATTGACTTCAGAGTGGAGCAACTCATGCAACACTTGTACATTTGCCCGCACATGAAACACCCCTCCCTTTTTATGATGCATATTTTTGTCTACTTCAACATCAACGCGCGAAATATCTTCGCCATATTTTGTGAGACCACCAATTTTTTCTTCAACGTATGCACGCATCGCTTCAGTTACTTCAATGTTTTTGCCCGTAAGTGTGATGTTCATATGTATTTCTGTTAAGTACTTGATAAGTATAGCACACTAAAATCCGA
>JAHBAR020000001.1 GCA_018500015.2 Candidatus Kerfeldbacteria bacterium
CAGATCAAATTATCGCAATTCATAATAGCCAATTGTTGGTACTCAATGGCTCAGGCCTTGAACCGTGGAGCAATGATGTGTTGGCAGATGTTCCCTCGAGTGTGAATGTTGTCTCAGCCTCGGATGGCCTTGCCACACTGGAGGGAGAGGACCATGAACATGCGCACGAAGAAGATGAACATCACGAAGAGGAAGAAGCCGTGACTGATCCGCATGTGTGGCTCAGCCCAAAACTGGCAAAAATACAGGTGCAAAAAATTACCGATGCGTTTATTAAAGCCGATCCAATACATGCAGACGCATACACAACACATAGTCAAACTCTGCAAGATCGTTTAGCTGAACTTGATGCGGAGTATGAAGTTGGTTTAGCGCAGTGCACATCTCGTGTGATCATTACTGCGCACACGGCCTTTGCTTACTTAGCCTCGACCTATGGATTAGAACAACTCTCTATCGCCGGACTTACTCCTGATGCTGAACCATCGTTGAGTGAGCTGGGAGAGATTGCGGATTTTGCTCTGCAAAATAACGTACAGTATATTTTCTTCGAGAGTCTTGTGAGCCCAAAGTTATCTGAAACAATTGCTCGCGAGGTGGGCGCACAAACGCTCGTACTCAATCCGTTAGAGGGTTTAACTGATGAGCAGATTGCTGACGGCCAAGATTACTTTACTGTCATGCGAGAAAATCTTACGAATTTACGCACAGCGCTACAATGTCAATAGCTCACAATGAAAATCTGATTGAGATTCACAATGTCTCGTATGCATACGCTACAGAGCTTGTGTTAAAAGATGTGAGCTTTGTTGTGCATCGCGGTGATTATCTTGGCATTGTTGGCCCCAACGGCGGAGGCAAAACAACAATGCTCAAAATTATTCTTGGATTGCTCACCCCAACATCAGGAGAAGTGCGTGTGTTTGGCACGCCTAGCAACCGTTTCAAGCACCGCTCAGCGTTGGGCTATGTCCCACAAAATGTGGCCGGAATTGAACGACATTTTCCCGCTACTGTTGAAGAAGTTGTTGCTATGGGTCGCTACGCGCAAGTAGGTATGTTTCATCGTTTAAAAAAAAATGATTACGCAATCATAGAGCGCTCGCTAGAACAGGTTGGCATGGCCAACTACCGTCAACGATTGATTGGTGATTTATCCGGCGGTCAACTACAACGCGTCTTTATTGCTCGAGCGCTCGCAGCTGAACCTGAAGTGCTCATCTTAGATGAGCCCACTGTTGGCGTTGATGTTCATCATCAAGAGCAATTTTATGCCTTGTTGCGAAAACTCAACACCACACTGGACTTAACGCTTATACTGGTCTCTCATGATTTGGATATTGTAGCTAAAGAAACAACCGAGCTCGCCTGCATTAATCAAACAATTACGTATCACGGTTCGCCAGCAGAGTTTGTCGAAAGTGGTTTGGTTGAAAAGGTGTATGGTCCAACCGTCCAACGAGTAGCCCATCATCACGTATGAACAACCTCTTTGAATACAGCTTCATTGTGCGCGGATTTGAAGCCGGTATTATCATCGCCATCATCGCTCCGCTCATCGGCATCTTCCTCGTACTGCGACGGTATTCGTTGATGGCCGACACACTCGCCCATACCTCGCTTGTTGGCGTTGCACTTGGTCTGCTTACCGGCCTTTCGCCACTAGTGACCGCAGTCATCACAGCCACAGCCTCTTCCGTCATTATTGAACGGTTACGTCATAGCAAGCGCATTTACGGAGAGTCAGCACTGGCCCTATTCCTCTCAGGCAGTTTGGCTATTGCGATTGTATTGATCAATCTTGCGAATGGGTTTAAGACCAGCCTCTTCAGCTATTTGTTTGGCAGCATTGTCACTGTGCAACAATCAGACCTCATCATCATCTCGATATTGGGCGTTGTGGTAGTTGTGGCGTTGCTGAGTGTGTACAAAGAGCTGGTGTATATTTCGTTTGATGAAGAATCTGCTCAAGTCAGCGGCTTACGGACGCGATTGATCAACCAACTACTCATTATCTTAGCGGCAGTAACCATTGCTATCGCCATTCCAATTGTTGGCATCTTATTGATTTCCGCTTTGATTGTCATCCCGGTTGTTACCGCATTGCAACTCAAAAAAAGTTTCAAATGGACTCTGGTGTGGGCCGAGATATTTTCAGTATCATCAGTAGTGATTGGCATCATCGCAGCATTCTACCTCCACATTTCTGCCGGCGCGGCGATCATTCTGAGTGCGTTGAGTTTTTTTATCGTGACTTTTATTTTCCACAACCGATTAAAAGCTCAACGGTGAAATGCAAAAAATTTGATTTACACCATATCTTCAACTACACTGAAGATATGAAAAAAATACAATTAGCGATTGTACTGTGTGCATGCGTATGTATCATGAGTGGCTGCACCCAAACTCAAACGCCGCCTACAACCAACACGACAAACCGATCGGCTACTCAAGATCAACAACCGGTGTTGTACAACCTCGGCGGTGTAGATGTTTCCACAGATGTTGAATTTAATGCGCACAACCTCGATGTTGACAGCGGCAGAACAGTTGCTGTTTTTTTGTTTGGCCAACCACTCCCAAAAAGCCCCGGCCAACCGCAACGTATCAATCCGAATCTTGAATTTGGCGGACTCAAAACACCTGTTACGCTCATTGCTGCAATGGATGGAGTTGTGGCGTTTATCAAAGAGCAATCTGAGAGCAACGACTACGAGGTCTTTTTACAAACGCACGAAAACAGCGAGTGGATGGTTGGCTATGATCATGTCACCGATCTTCGAGTCGTAAAAGGACAAAGAGTCTCAGTGGGCGATGTGCTCGGAAAAGCGGCACGAGAAAATACAGGCTACTACAGATATGAGCTCCAAATTAATTACGAAGGTGGCAACGACTCTGTGATGTACTGCCCGACTGATTTGCTCGACCCTTCAGTGCGCGCAGCAGAACAAGCGAAACTCGACGCATTAGTGAAAAGTTGGGAACAATCCTACAGCGCGGCATTCAGTGGCCCTGCATATCCAGAGCAATCAGGCGGTTGCACACAACCGACCATCACGAACGCTGAGTCTCAAGGGTTGTAGATACATATGAAAAAATCACTCTCTGTAGTTATTCCGTTTTACAATGAGCATGAAAATTTACCGTTGTTATATACTGAACTTCAACGTGTGTTTGAAACACTCGCGGACCGCTATGATATTGAATGTATTTTTGTGAATGATGGAAGCACAGATGGAAGCGATAGTGTCATTCAATCCATATCCGAAAAAGATCCGCGTATTAAAATCATTGAGTTCTCTCGTAATTTTGGTAAAGAGCTGGCACTCAGCGCAGGCATCGCACACTCTTCTGGAGAAGCTGTCCTGATGCTCGATGCTGACTTACAGCATCCACCCTCACTCATCTCTGATTTTGTTGCTAAATGGGAAAACGGTGTCGAGGTTGTTATCGGAGTTCGAAAGACAACAGAACGCCTCCCCCTGCTCAAACGATGGGGCTCCGCACTATACTACAAAATATCGAATGCAATCTCAAAGAATAACCCGTTGCCAAATTCCACGGACTATAGACTTATCGACAAAAAAGTTGCACGTGAGTTCATTCGTTTTACCGAAACTAACCGCATAACTCGCGGGCTCATCGATTGGCTTGGTTTTAAAAGAGAGGTAATATATTTTCATAGTCCCGCTCGTTCACATGGAGACGCGCAGCAAAAAATCTGTAAGATGCTCTCCACCAAAATCAGCGTGTAGCCCGACGGTTTTCTCTTTCAACTCTTCTGTGTTGTATCCGCGCTCACGTTTTGTCATCACAGACAAGCGCATCACACCACTCTCACGAATAATCCGATCCCCTTCTCCAAATTTGCCGTAGTCGTCGGCTGTAAATACAATTGTACGCATACCGGCGTATATTAGCATATTGTGCTACTATGCACACCACTATGGCATCTCAACCTGTTATCGGGATTCTTTCAGGGCTCGATCAAAAATCAGCAGCACCGTTTATTGATGCATTCATTAAAGAATATGAAAAACCATTCCTCACCAAAGGAGAGGTTGAAATTCCAGAAATGCGCGTGTATGCGTTGCGAGTGACGTGTATAGATAAAGTACCGGAAGATGCTGAAGAAACAAAAAAGGAGCTCATGCGCGCATGTCAACAACTCGAAAAAGATGGAGCTACCTGCATTGTGCTCACATCATATATTGCGCACCAATATATTGATGAACTCCGCTCTGCTGTAAGGATTCCTCTACTCGACATGGTGACTCTCGCAATGGAGTGCATCAAAAAAGCTCCGTACAAAGTAGCTCTCTTGGGAACGCGCGTGACAATTGCTACACATATCTTTCAAACTGCGCTTGCTGGAAAGAAATCTGAAGGTGTTATGCCGCCATACTGGCAAACGCATGTCGACGCGATGTTCAAGAAAATTAAAGTAGGGCTCTCTGCACAAACAGAATTCAACTGGCTCCTCGGCCGCATCAAAAGCTCTGGTATTACCACTGTTATTGTTGCCTCTACCGACCTTTCAAAAATGGCGAGTCGCGCAACAGGATTTACAATGATCGATACCAATCTTCTGCTTGCTGAAGCTGCTGTGCGCTTGTGCAGATAACACACGATAGGACGCACTTGATGTACAGAGGTAAAAAAGCCGTAGATTTTTTTTAAAAGTTTCGATAGAATGGTGTGCATGACTCATGAGCGTCGTTTGATTAAAAAAGCTGAGGCACATCCACTCACACCATCAATTGTCTCTGAAGCAGTGTTGGTCGATCGAGCGCACGATGGCGACGAGCAAGCACTTACGATGCTGTGGTTTCGTTTTTTACCGGGCCTTGAGGCAGCAGTTCAAGCTATTACCCACCAACGTCAAGATACAGAAGAAATTCTCCAAGACGCTTTTATTCGAATCATGAATGGGATGGAAACATTTGAAGCAGGGCATGCCTTTTTTCCATGGGCGCGCAAGGTATGTACAAATGTCGCATTACAACGCAAGGCCCCAGCGTATGTGCGGCGCACAAGTCTTAGCGCTGATATTCCAGGACATGTAGCTGGTCGCACACGAGAGGTGGCTCCAAGTAGTGTTGATTTTTATCGAAACCCTGAAGAGCTTGCTGCAAGAAATGAAGGTCGTGAATTAGCACGGGCAGCTCTCCCTGAACTCACCGACTACGAAAGAGGAATTGCTGAGATGTATTATTTCAATAATATGTCTGCACAGGACGTTGCGGATCATCTTGATGTAAAAGTAGACACAATCAAAAAGCATCTTGTGCATATAAGAAAACAGGTAGCTGCTATCACTCAAGAACGTGGAAGGCTTCGAAGACAAGCCTATGAAGCGAATCAGCGTACACGACCAAACGCTCCATTGGAGCAAGAAACAGAGGATCAAGAAATGCCTATTGAGCATGTCATTGGCGCGCTTGAAGACGATCGCGAAAAAGATGTTGCGCGCATGCGTTTCGTTGAAAAGCTTCCATTCCTCGCAATTGCAAAAGAGTTAG
>JAHBAR020000017.1 GCA_018500015.2 Candidatus Kerfeldbacteria bacterium
ACTTTTTATCGATCACACAGAGGAAAGGAAAACGATCATGAAATGGCACCGCATATGGGCCATGGTGGTACGTCATCTCAGACAGCTGCCAACCGACTTTAACAAACTTTCATCGATTGTCTATTGGCCCTTTCTCGATATTGTTATTTATGGCTTTATTGGAATTTGGCTTGACCAGTCGATCCACTCACCTGACATGCGGTTCGTGCTCCTCACTAACGTCGCCCTTTGGCAAGCTGTTGTGCGGGCCGATTTTGGTGTATCACTCAACCTGCTTGAAGAAATTTGGGCGCACAACGTCACTAATCTTTTTTCAACGCCACTCACTATTTGGGAGTGGATCTCGGCGGCATTTATTGAAGGGCTCATCATGCTCGCAGCGCTCACAGCGTTTTGTGTTGCGGTAGTCTACGGGTTTTACCATTATAACATCCTCGAGCTTGGTGTATGGTTTGTGCCAATCTTGCTGCTCACCTATATTTCAGGCCTGGCGATTGGATTTTTAACTTCATCGCTCTTGGTCTACTGGGGCGTACGCGTACAGGTGCTCGCGTGGATGGTTGGCTGGATGTTTGCCCCCGTGAGCGGCGCCTACTATCCCGTCTCGGTATTGCCAGCATGGATGCAAACGATTGCGCATGCGCTGCCACTGCATTACGCAACAGTGAGCACCCATATGGTGTTAGCAGAGCATGCTAGCCCACTGGAGATGCTCATTAAAGGATATGCGCTGGGCATTTTTTATCTTTCAATTTCCATCGCGCTTTTTATTTATATGTTTAACAAAAGTAAAGATCGCGGGTTGCAGCGCCTGAGAGATTAGGAACGGCATGATCCCCTTGCAACTTAAACTGCGCAATTTCCTGAGCTACGGCGCCACAACGCAGACCGTTGATTTTGCTGCGCACCGCCTCATCTGTCTCTCCGGTAAAAATGGCCACGGCAAATCCGCATTGCTCGATGCAATGACCTGGGCTTTGTGGGGCCGCGCGCGCAAGACGTCTGCAACAGCAAAAGCTGATGAAGGCCTCATGCGGCTGGGGCAGACACATATGATGGTCTCGTTTGACTTTCTCTGCAACAACAAACAATACCGCGTGCAGCGCGAATGCGTATTTGGTACGGGACGCGCATCACACACCGAGCTTCACTTCGGCCTCGTTGACGCAAGCGGCTCCTGTTCGGCCTTGAGCGAAAAGACGATACGCGGAACACAGCAAAAAATTATCGACACACTTGGCCTCGATTACGATTCCTGCGTCAACTCTATTTTTTTGCGCCAAGGCCAATCTAACGAATTCTCCAATAAATCTGCAAAAGAGCGCAAAGAAATTTTAAGCACCATTCTGGGTATCAATCGGTATGAAAACCTGCGCACACAAGCCCTCGAAAAAAGCAGAGAACATGTGACGGCGCAAGAGCACCTGCAACCCATCATCGAGCACCTCAAAAGTGCTGTTGCTCAAAAACCGCTCCTCGTCGCGCAATTGGCGCAGGCGACGCAAACGCATGTTGAAATTGAACATCACAATCTTCTTATTATCAACAAAGAAAAAGAGTGCGTGCGCGCTCAGCAACAGCTTCTGGAGCGGCAACAGAAAAAGCATCTTTTTGAAGTGCAACGTGACCAACTGCAAAATATCATTGAGCAAAAACAGAAAACGTTGCGCGAGGCCCGTACCTGTTGGCGCGCGTTACGCGCAGAGCAACGCCTGATTGAGCAGCAGATGTCACCGAGTGAACAAAAAAAAATCTGGGCGGAAGAAGAGCTTCTTACAAAAACTGCACGCACATTATTTACCTTAAAAGAAGAGTTGCTAGCTACGCACATCGCTCAGACCAATCTTACCGCGACGCTCACAGCGCGGTATCACGAGGCACTGGCACACCATGCAGCACACCTCAAACAGCATGAGCTTGCGCAAACCGCGCTTGAAAACAAGACATCAGAACTCACAAAAACGGTGTCAGAAAAAAACAAAGCAGTTGCAAAGCTTGCGCTCGATATCAGCTCGTACGGCACAGATCAAGAAACGCTTGCGACGACGATTACAACTGCAGAAAAAAAATTTGAACGATCAAAACAGTATTATCATCTTTTTGTTGCACGCGGCAATAGCATCGCTCAGGCGCTCAAGGAAGTTGAACAGAAGCAGCTGCTCGGCGAAACGGCGACCACCGTTGCATGCCCGCTCTGCGAACAAGCTCTCTCCACGAGCAGAAAAAAATTCTTACAAGAAAAATTTTCAGAGCGCGCTTCATTACTTGCGCATCAGAAGCAGCGCCTTGCCCGCATCGTCCCAGAGCTCAAAACGTTTCTCGTCAATGAACATGCGCGCTTGCAAACATTGCACAAAAATCTTGCCGCGCTCACTGAACTTTTAGCAAAAAAGTCGACAATTGAACAGGAAATTTCAACGGGCGCCCAGGAGCTCCAGAAGCTCGCCACAGAGCATCAAGCGGCTCTTGTCGCGATGCAAAAAGCTGCACGTGTGCATACAGAATTTCAACAACAACGAGACCAGTTTTTTATGCGAGATGAGGCGTACGCTGCCGGCGTAAAAGAGCTCGAACTGCTGAATAAGAAGATTGCGGTGATCTCGTACAACGAGCAACGACACAACGAAATAAAAAAACTGATTGAGGCGCTGCGCGAACAACAGAGCGGCCACGAAAACCGCGCGCGGCAGCTCGCAGAGCAGGAGCGGCATAAAATCGATATCAAAGCGCTCTGTTCTGAATCTGTCTCTTATACACATCTGACG